>NZ_JABXGB010000025.1:0-88110 GCF_022627935.1 Ochrobactrum sp. C6C9
GTATTGTAAGTAGAATATATTCATAATAAAAAACTCATAAGTGAACCAATGCGCCCCACTCTCCGCCAAATTGAATGTTTCCAGGCCGTGGTCGAACTAGGCAACTTTTCTCGCGCAGCCGAGCGTGTCAGAACGACCCAGGCTAATCTTTCACATACAATCCGGGATCTAGAGGCCGTGCTGGATGCGCGGCTTTTCGACAGGACGACACGGCGCGTCAGTCTGACGGATGCGGGCCGTGCCTTTGCCGAAGGCGCGCTCGCCGGTCTCGCAGAAATTGATCGCGCCGCCGAAACAGTGCGCGATTTGGGAAAGTTACGGCGGGGCCAGGTCAGTATCGCAGCTCCACCTTTGCTGTGCACAACAGTGCTTCCACGTCTCGTTCGCCGGGTGGCTGATGAATATCCCAATCTCGTTATCAAGATTGACGATGTGGGGCCAGAAACCGTCATAAAACAGGTGCGCAATGGGCGTTGCGATCTTGGCATAGGCACATTTTCTGGTGAAGACTCGGATGTCGAGAGCCAGACTGCGCTTCGGGATCAGTTGATGGTTTTTGTATCTCCAGAGCATGATTTTGCTGGATATAAGCAGGTCGGCTGGTCCGAACTCGACAATCAGCCAATCATCACGCTCACCCAGAAGAGCAATATTCGACTTTTGACCGAACTTGGCTTTGAACAGGCGAAACTGGCACTGCGGCCCCATATAGAAGTCAACCAGATTCATACGGTTCTCTCGCTGGTCGAGGTCAATGCCGGTATCGCCGTTCTGCCCGCCTACGCTTTTACTGCTTTGCGCGGTCGTGGCATTGTAGCTCGCCCTTTGACGGATCCGGCTGTTGTACGTGAAGTTCGTCTCATCGCTCCCCGAGATCGTGAACAATCTGCGGCCACTATCGCAGTTCGTGCGATCTTGCGGAACCTTCTTCGTCAGATGATTCCCGAAATTCCCGGACCTGACTCAAAGACCAAGAAGATTTGACCGAACGGCGGCGCTTTCTAAACCCATTGTGCTGCTGGTCATTCGTTGGACTGTGTCGCTGCAGCTTTGGGCTGAGTAGGGACGGCGAAACTGCCGGGGCGTCGCCGATGGGTCGCAGCGTTCCGTGCTGCTTGCGCAAAAATACCCGTCATCAGTTCCAGCGTGCGCGCCGCGCCTTCCAGGCGCTGACCCAGTTCCGGTACGTGCTGCACCGCATCTATCAGCAGGGCCGACCGCACTTCGGCATATCTGTCGGTAACGTCCTTTCCCAGCGCGGTAGCTTCATAGGTCACGCCCGCGCGACCACTTCCATTGCGCTCGACCAGTCCGCTCTTGATCAGCTTGCGCAGACTATATTGGATGTTCGGGATATCCTCGCGATTGGTCATATATGCAAGATCATGTATGCTCTTGGGCCGGTCGTTCATTCTGATCGTGTGGAGTAGAGCATTCTCCGGCCCGCTCGCTGCAAAATCTATAACCGAGGAAAGGCATTCGGTCTGCCAACGGCCAAAAGCCTCGAATGTGCGCATCAAGGCGTATTCAAATTCTACGACGTCGATTTCCAGTGGGGTATGGGCCAAGTGCCAGGTGCGGTCGAATTTGTCCATGCTCTTGTTCTTGCTTCTGCGCGCCATGTGAATCTCCCTTCCAGGAGGATGCAGCAGCGTTCCTCTTGCGTCTACATAAAATATCAAATAGATTTTCTATTATAAAATTCATCGTAAGGAGGAGAACGATGACAAATTCCCAAAACCGCATGTTTAATTCGGATACGTTCCTACTTGGGACTTTTGCCACCAACTGTTCCAGCGGGTTGACGGTTTCGAAACTACCGGAGCGTTGGAATAATTCCTGGGACAACAATCTGCGATTGGCGCGGATGCTCGATGACGCCGGTATCGACTTTATGCTGCCGATCGCCCGCTGGGTTGGTTACGGCGGTGAAACGAATTTTCATGGCGGCGTTCTTGAAACCATGACCTGGGCAGCGGGATTGCTTGCCATGACGCGCAACATCACGATTTTTGCGACGGTCCACACCACCGCCAACCACCCGATGGTGGTGGCGAAGCAACTCGCCACGATCGACCAAATTGGCAATGGTCGTGTCGGTCTCAACATCGTCGCGGGATGGAACAAGCCCGAATATGAGGCGCTGGGACTGACACTGCCCGACGACCACGCGACCCGGTATGGGTATGCGCAGGAATGGTATGATATCGTCAAGGCGCTCTGGACCCGCACCGAAGCTTTCGACTGGGATGGCACCCATTTCAAATTGAAGAATATTCTGGGCGACCCTCGTCCATCGCGGCAACTGCCGATTCTGAATGCCGCGGGTTCCGGAGAAGGGCGAGCCTTTGCGGTCCGCAATGCCGATTTCCTGTTCACTCCAGCTATAGACCTGTCCCGTTCCGCGGAAGAGATTGCCGCACTGAAGCAGCAAGGCAGTGATGCTGGCCGTGACGTTAATGTGTTGACCTTCTCCCATGTCGTCTGTCGCCCGACTGAAAAAGAAGCTAGGGAGTTTTTGGAATACACCGGTAAGAACAACATTGACTGGGCGGCTGTGGACAACCTCGTGCGACTGTTGTTTAGCCATGCGCAGTCCTTCCCGCATGATCTGCTCGCACTCATTCGCGACCGCATGGCGGCCGGTCACGGAGGGTTTCCTCTCGTCGGTACGCCGGAGCAGGTTGCGGACGGCATCACCGCGCTGCATCAGGCGGGTTTTCGCGGAACCACGCTTTCCTTCTTCGATTACGCTGAAGAGTTTCCTTATTTCCGCGACAACGTCCTGCCGATGCTCGAGGCGCGCGGTATTCGCCCGGCGCACCGTTCGGTCGAAGCGGCTGCGTAACGCGATGGGGAGACATATCATGTCGGATGGACTTACCTTCCACGACATGTCCGGCGAACAGAGTGTGGCTGCGTTTCGCGCTGCCATGCGGCTGGTCGTTGGCAATGTCAGCCTTATCACCGCTGGTGTGGGGACAGACCGGTCGGGCCTTGTCGTCATCTCGATGGTGTCCTTGTCGGCACAACCGCCGAAAGTCATTGCCTGTATCAACCGATCGTCCTCGACATGGCCGATCATCGAGCGCTTCGGTCATTTCGGCGTGAGCGCGCTCGGACCGGAACATCAGGCATTGGCGGAACGTTTTTCGGGCTTCGGCGGCGTCAAGGGCGCTGATCGCTACGAGGGCGCGGAGTGGATGACTATGGCCACCGGCGCGTCGCTGCTCAAGGATGCGGTCGTGGTGTTCGACTGTAAGCTCGATGAAATGATCGATCGCGGTTCACATTCGATCATTATCGGCTCGGTCAAAGCTGTGGGCACCAAAGATGAGGGCGGGACTTTAGCCTATTGGCGGGGCAATTACAGACCGCTGCATGTTGCGGCCTGACGCCGATGTACGGTGCGGTTCTGGCCGCACCGTCCGTTATGGCCGCGCCATGTCTTTCCCACCAGTTTAGTCTCAGCAAAAACCGACGATCATGGAACCCGGTTCATACTTTTGTTGATGCTCTGGTCCGCATTCTACGGGTTGCGGCTGTGCGGGGCACAGGCGAGGCGTTTCCAGGTCCCTCTTGTGGGGAACTTTCGGTAGACGGTTCTTGATCGGCAAAGGTGCGGATGTCGAGATTACTCAGGACACGGCGCAACAAACTGAAGAGTTGCGCCGTTTCTGCTTCGTCAAAATCCGCAGTGATGGCCTTCGCATGGCTAGCCGCTGCCGGAGCGAGCTGGTGGTAGATATGTCGTCCACCTTGGGTCAGTTCGACCTGGACCACGCGGCTGTCGTGATCAGAAATGCGACGGACAACGAGTCCATCCCTCTCCATCTGATCAATCAGCCGGCTGAGGGCCGATTGTGGAATCAAGGTCAGCTGCACAAGTTCGCCCATATTGCGAGCGCCTTTGTTCATGATGACCATCAACACTCGCCAGCGCTGAACGGTTACGCCGAAGGGGCGCAGTCGCTCCAAAAACTGTTGGTTGAGACCCGCCGTTATCAGATTAAAAAGTGAGGGAAGGAACTCTTCCAGTTCCAGCGTGCGCGATACTGGCCGGGCGGAAATCTTGGAGTCTTTCTCAACCATGGTGCCTTGCCTCACTTCCTACTTTCTATGTCTGTTCGTAGCGAAGCCGTCTTTCGTCCGCAACCGATGCATTGCTTCCACCGTCAACAATGGGGCGTCTGTTCCCACAACCAGGGTCTCATGCAAAACGGTCACAATTCCCCGGTCGGGTTTGGAACGCGACAATGTCTTATCTATAACGGTAGCGCGTATTCTCATCGTGTTGCCAGAAAGCAGAGGTTTGTGCCAGCGAATCTTGTCAAGGCCCGGTGAAGGCATGACTGCATTGTCAGCCGTGTGGTTCTGCCACCCGTCTCTATCTACCATGACAAGGAGAAGCTCGAGCAGCGTTGGCCGAACGCAGTGGACTTCATCCGAACGCGCAAGCTCAACGAGTTCCTGGGACCTGCCGACGGTGACGTCGGCATCATCCTGCAGGGAGGCATGTACAACAGTGTCATGCGCGCGCTGCAATTCCTTGTGCTCGCAGACGTTTATGGCGGATCGCTCATTCCGCTCTACGTTATGAATGTCACCTATCCGATGATCGATGACGAAGTGGCCGAATTCTGCGTCGATAAGAAGGCAGTCATCATGATCGAAGAAGGCCATCCCGCTTTCATCGAGCAGGCGCTCATCACCGCGCTCCATCGCAAGGACATCAACACCAAGGTCCACGGTAAGGATATACTGCCACTCGGCGGCGACTACACTGCGTCAGTGATTGAAAAAGGGCTGCGCAGATTCCTCAATACCCACGCGCATAAGCTTTTGGGTAACCGTTCTGAAGCGCCGGACGCAACTCTGATACTCGAAAACGAGAAGGTAAAGGCTCTCCAAGAGATCGTTCCGCCTCGCCCGGCTGGTTTCTGCACCGGTTGCCCCGAACGCCCAATCTTTGCCGCCATGAAGCTGACTGAGCGAGAGCTCGGCCAGCATCATGTGTCAGGCGACATAGGGTGCCATATCTTCTCCGTCCTGCCTCCGTTCAATATAGGCGGCAATACGATGGGTTACGGCCTATCCGGCGCGGGTGCTTCCGCCTTCAATGTTGAGGCGGACAAGTGTTCGATCGCTGTTATGGGTGACGGCGGCTTCTGGCACAACGGTCTCTCGACCAGTATCGGCAACGCCGTCTTCAATAAGCATGATGGCGTCATCCTAATAGTCGACAACCACTATTCAGCGGCCACCGGCGGCCAGGACATCCTGTCGTCGCGCGCTCAAAATCCCGATCGCTCTACCAACAACGCCATCACCGATGCCGTGAAGGGTGTGGGCGTGAAATGGGTGCGCCAGATTGATCGCACTTACGATGTTGCCAAGATGCGCGACACGTTGAAGGAAGCTCTGACGACTGACGAAAAGGGTCCGAAAGTTATTATCGCTTCTTCCGAATGCATGCTGAACAAGCAGCGCCGCGTGAAGCCGCAGTTCAATAAGGCGGTGAAAGACGGCAAGCGCATGGTCAAGGAGCGCTTCGGCGTCGACGAAGATGTGTGCACCGGCGATCACGCCTGTATCCGCCTTTCCGGCTGTCCCTCGCTCTCCGTCAAGCACACTGACGATCCATTGAAGGACGATCCGGTGGCAGCGATCGACAACAGCTGCGTCGGCTGTGGCAATTGCGGCGAGGTTTCCGAAGCCGCTGTGCTTTGCCCCTCCTTCTACCGCGCCGATGTCATTCACAACCCGACCCGTCGCGACCGGTTTATGGCTAAGATTCGGAATGCAGTGATCGGCTTCTTTCAACGTCGCGCCGACCGTCGGCGTGTAACCTTTGCGTGAGATCATCATGATTGACGTAACCTCTCCGAAACTTACTGGAGTTCCATTCAAGCGACCGATCTCGATCGCGATCCTTGCCATGGGCGGTCAAGGCGGGGGCGTACTCGCCGACTGGATCGTCAACATGGCAGAGACCCAAGGCTGGGCGGCGCAATCCACTTCGGTGCCAGGCGTAGCACAGCGCACTGGTGCGACGATCTACTACATCGAAATGCTTCCTGATTTTGAGGGAAAGCGGCCAATCTTCTCGCTGATGCCGACCCCCGGTGACGTCGACGTAGTGCTGGCGTCCGAGTTCATGGAGGCCGGGCGTGCCATGCTCCGTGGCATTGTCACGCCGGATCGCACGACGCTGATAGCTTCGAGCCATCGCTCTTACGCGGTTGTCGAGAAGCAAACTCCTGGCGATGGAACTGGCGATCCGGTCGCCGTCGTCGAAGCAGCCGGTATCGCGGCCAAGAAAATCATTGCGTTCGATATGCAAACACTTGCCGAAAAGAGCGGCAGCGTCGTTTCCTCGGCTATGCTCGGAGCGCTCGCAGCGGCCGAGGTTCTACCGTTTCCGCGCTCGGCTTTCGAAGATACAGTCCGCGCTGGTGGCAAAGGGGTTGAGTCGAGCCTTAAGGCGTTTTCAGCCGCCTACAATCGCGCGCGCGAAGATCGTCGTGATCCGATTACCCGTTCGCCCGAAAAGAATTTCTTGCCGCTACCGGTAACAACCGCAAACACCGAGCTAGACGCTATCGTGGCGCGCATTCGCTGTAGATTCCCAGAGCATGCGCAGGGGATACTGTTTGCGGGCGTATGTCGGCTGGTAGACTATCAGGATCCTGCCTACGCGATGCAATATCTTGATCGGATGGAACAGATTCTTGGCGAGGATATCGCCAATAGCGGATCAGTACAGAATTTTGGCTTCACCTGTGAAGTGGCAAAATATCTCGCGGTCGCGATGACCTATGATGACGTCGTGCGCGTTGCCGATCTTAAGACACGCAGCAGTCGTTTCGAGCGTGTGCGCAAGGAGATCGGTGCCAAGGATGACCAAATCCTTTATATGACGGAATACATGCATCCGCGCATGGAGGAAGTCGCGGGCACCCTGCCAGCCTGGCTCGGCGGGATGATTGAACGCCGACCACGGCTTTATCAGGCGCTGGACCGCATATTCAACAAAGGCCGTCGCGTGCAGACCGGCACCGTCTGGTGGTTCCTGACGCTTTACGCGGTGGCCGCGACGAAGCGCTTTCGTCGCGGCAGCCTGCGATATAAGCGGGAAATGGCGCACATTGATACCTGGTTGGGTGTCGCTCTGCCGCTTCTGTCGATCAACTATCAACTTGCCTGTGAGGCTGTGACATGCCGCCGTCTGGTAAAGGGCTATTCCGACACGCATGCGCGCGGGAACTCCAAATTGGACCGGATTATGGCCTTGGTTCCGCAGCTTGTGCAGAAGCCCGACGGTGCCATTTGGCTTAGCCGCATTAGGCAGGCTGCGATGCTCGACGAAAATGGTGAGGCGCTTGAAGGCGCGATCAAGACTTTCGAGAGCGCCTACGCACCTTGAGAAACGGCGCTGGGCTCGCTTCGGCCCATTCCCAACGAATGGACCCGCACAGCAGACAGCTGGGGCGGGTCTTCCGTTGTGTTCGCGCTTTTCGCCGCGATCCCAATATTTGAGGCATATGCGAAGGAAAAGGGGCGCGGTTTCCACGCCCCTTTCAGGTCGGTCATCCAATTGTTCCCGGAGGACCACTCGCTTACATGTTGACCCCATATCGCTTCAGCGTTTTTGTCGCCACCGCACGCAAGATACGATCGAAGAGAAACCTGAGGCAGCCAAGGACGATGATGCCCACAAAAACCCAGTCCGTCCGTCCATAGTTTCGTGCGTTCCAGATTAGGGCGCCGAGCCCTTCCTGGGCCGCGACGATTTCCGCAGAGACGATGGTGAGGAACGAGTTGCCCATCGCGATCCGCGCACCGGTGATCATAAAGGGCACCGTGGAGGGAACGACGACGGTCAGGAGCGTCTGAACCCTGGTCGCGCCGAGGCTGGCAGCCGCCTTGATGCGCAGATCGGAAACCGCCATAGAGCCCGCGAGCGCATTGAGTGTCACGGTGAAGACGGTCGTGTAGAAGATCAGCGCAATCTTTGAAGCTTCGCCCGGTCCGAGCCAGATCACGCTTAGAGTGACGAATGCAATCGGTGGAATGAAGCGGAAAAATTCGATGTAGGGATCGAATATTTGCCGAACAAGGCGAAAATAGCCCATAGTCATACCGAGGGGGATGCCTACCGCAACGCCTGCCGCCCAGCCGCAGAAAATCCGGAAGCTGGAGGCGGTGATAGAGGTCCACAACGTTCCATCTTCAACCAGCTCCCAGAAGGCGATTGTTGTGAGGGCCGGTGAGGAAAAAAGAGAGGCGACATCCTGAGACTGAGGATTTGCCACACAAGCAGGCCGCCGAGGATCGAAAGAGCAACGATTACTCCATGTGAAAGGCGGGCGCGCGCCGATTGCGCCCCGAGGACCTTGGGGGCCCTGTCGGCCACAGAACGTGAGACTTCGTTCAAGCTCATGCCGCCGCTTCCGTCAAAAATCCTTGCGCGATCAATGTACGGTTGACCTCCGCTGCAATGTCCTGTCTCAAGCTCTCGATAAGTTCAGCCGCGCGGGGATGCGACAGGTCGCGAGGATGCGGGAGATCGATATTCAAGATCGTTTTCACCTTAGCCGCTGGTCCTGCCGTCATTGTCACTACCCGGTCGGCGAGAAGAATGGCCTCGCCAATGTCATGCGTGACAAAGATGATTGTCGCGCCTGTCTCACGCCAGATTTTATCCACTTCCCGTTGCAGCACCTCGCGTGTTTGGGCGTCGAGGGCGCCAAATGGTTCATCCATCAGGATCACCGACGGTTCGTTTGCAAGTACGCGCGCAATCTGGGCGCGTTGTCGCATTCCCCCCGAAAGTTCACTTGGGAATTTTTGTGCAGCATGCGAGAGCCCGACCATGCGGATATAAGCTTCGGCCTTGGCGGCTCGTTCGGTCTTTGATACGCCGCGCAGGCGCGCGCCATATTCGACGTTTTCCTGGACCGTGAGCCAGGGAAAGAGCGCTTCCGAACTCTGAAAGACGACACCCCGATCAATGCCGGGGCCGTGTACAGGTTGACTATCGACGAGCAGCCGACCGGTGACAGGAGCAAAGCCGGCGATAGCGTTCAGCAAGGTCGACTTGCCGCAGCCGGAGGGGCCAAGCAGACAGACGAATTCGCCAGGCTTGATCACGAGGTCGACACCGCTGGTAACAATGTTATCACCGATTTGAATGCCAACGCCCTCGATAGTGACGGAATTTCCTCTCGACATCGCGGTCATTCCTTAAAAAATCCCTTTTGAACGTAGTTTTCGATGTTGACGCGTTGCGGTGTGCGCTTCTGCTCATAAAGGAAATCGGCGATGCCAGCGAAGCTGACGAGGTCGGCTTCGGAGAAGTCTCGCGTCTGGAAGGACAGGCGTTCAATCAGAGGCACCGTGTCAGTAGCGCGCATTCTGGTCGCTTTCTGGAAGTCGATGGCAGCGGCGTTCCGATCAGCGGTGATATCGCGATTGACTTCGGCCACGACAGCCAGGAACTTCTTGGCTTCTTCTTGATGCGTCTTTAGCCACTCGCCCTGAGCACTAAGCCACATAGTATAGACGTATCCTACGTCGCCACTTGTCAGAAGTGTCTTGCCGCCTTGCTGCCTTCCCTGCTCGTTGAAGGGCGGCCAGCCGAAGAATGCGTCCACATCCCCGCGCTGGAGCAGGGCCGGAAGATCGGGAGCGCCGGCGGGCACAAGTGTTACAGCGGAGGGATCGAGTTGATACTTCTTAAGTAACATGACGGCAGCATATTCGCTCACCGTTCCCTTGATCACGCCGAGCTTCTTAATTTGGCTGGGGTCGCCAATGTCAGGACGGCTGATGAGTTCCAGATGGGTCCCTGACTCGCTGACGACAGCGAGCGGCTTGATGTCGGCACGGGCCAGCCGTATCATCACAGTCTGGTCGGCTGCGATCCCAAAGGTCGCCTGACCGGCGACAACGGCGTCCATTGCGTCGCCTAACGCCTTAGCGCTGTGCAAATGGCGATAGACCGGACTATCAGGTGTAAGGCTGTTTTTGTAACGGAGTTGGGTGTTTGGTTCCGTCATGTGATGGTGTGGTTTGACGATAAAGGCCTCTGGCTTTAAGTTGTTTGATAAAGTTTATGGGGTCAGCCAATCACGCACAGGCCGCCCGGAACGATTAAAACTTCGCCGGGACAGGAGCTTCAAAGCGATGTTGAATTTCCAGCTATTCAGATGGACTTTGCGATACTGCGGATGGCCATTGGTTTTCTTCTCCGGGCTGATTGGCGCGAGGTTCGCCTTCGACAGCGAACACCCTATGGCATTGTTCACCGTAGTGTACGCTGTCGCTGTCGCTATGCTGTTTATTATGGAACGCATTATTCCGCATGAAGGTAGCTGGCTTGAGGCGGATGGTGAGACATTCAACGATATCGCTCATACGTTGTTGACTAAGGGACTTGTTCAACTCGCCGCACTTGCTGCGGCGCTGTTCCCTATGATAGCTGCCAGCTTCCTGCAGCCGCTGGCTACGCTTCAGTTCAGCTTTTGGCCGACCACATTGCCTTTTTTTCTACAGGTGGCACTAGCAGTCATAATTGCAGAGCTCGGCCTGTATTGGTCGCATCGGATCGCGCACGAACGGCTGCTCTTTTGGCGCTTCCACGCCCTGCACCACTCCGTCACCCGGCTTTGGGTCGTCAACACCGGGCGGTTTCATGTCATCGATTCCCTGTTCAAGGTCGGGCTAAGTCAAGCTCCGCTTTATTTCTTGGGCGCACCACTAAAGATATTTTGGTGGTTAGGTGCCGTCACCGCCTTTGCAGGCATTCTCACCCATTGCAATGTCGACATGAGGACGGGGATATTTGACTATGTCTTTAGTACGCCTCGCCTCCATCGCTGGCATCACTCAAAGGACATTCGCGAAGGAAACACCAATTACGGCGAGAACATTGTCTTGTTCGACCAGATTTTCAGGACCTATCACAATCCTGATCGCCCCTCATCCGCAGACATCGGCATCAAAGGACAGGTCGCAAAGGGATTCCTTGCTCAATTGGCACAACCTTTTTCGAAGGATGGTGTTCGTCAAATCCTTGGTTTGCCTTCAAAAAATTGATGGCGTGGCATTATTAATGCCGTTCAGGATGGAATATATGTCAGCGTTGCTTGCGGCACGCCAAACTGGCGGCAAATATTGCTTGAATCAACCCCGCCAAGTCAGGAAGCGCTTCTCGATCTGTCCGATGATGAAGTTGACGATCAGTCCCATCACAGAAAGGATTGTGACGCCGGCAAACAGCTTTTCAAGATCATAGAGCGATCCGGCTTCAAGGATATATGAACCGACGCCGAACTGGGCACCGAGCATTTCGGCTGCGACCAGCAGAATGATGGCGATGGAGATCGATACTCGCAATCCGGACAGGATTGCCGGAAAGGCAGCGGGCAGGATGATCTTGCGCACGATAGACCACCATCCAAGTCCGAAGCTTTGCCCCATACGCACAAGCGAACGATCCACATTATCGACTGCGCCGTACGTGGCAACCACGGTTGGCGTAAAGGTGCCAAATGCGATGAGCATATATTTCGACATTTCGTCGATGCCGAACCAGATTACGAAGAGCGGCAAAAGCGCGATCTTCGGGATCGGAAAAAGAGCGGCGACGAGCGGCACGAGGCCTGCGCGTATATAGCTGAATAAGCCGATCATTACGCCCAGACTGACACCGATTGCGATGCCAAGGCTCGCACCGATGACAAGCCGCCGCAGCGATGGCAGCAGATGCTGCCATAGAAGGCCGGTCTGCCAGAGCTGGAAGAAGGTTTCCAGCACAGCAGATGGGCGCGGCAGTGTCAGATTGGATATGAAGCCGCTGCGAGTTCCGATTTCTGCCAGTGCGAGCAGCGTTATGAAGAGGATCAATGCCATATGGCGCACCGGCTGGGGTGCGAAGCCGCCACCCCGGAAGGGAACCGGGCGTACACTTTGGTCGGGCTGCTTTATCTTTGCGACTTCAACCATTGATCAACTCCTGATCCGCTGCCTGCGCTTCAGCCCGCATCAACTCCCAGAGCTGTTTCTGCTTTTCCTCAAGGACGGGATCACCGAGATGGCGCTCCGAAAGGGGGATATCGATATCGACAATCTCTCTTATCCGTCCTGGCCTTCGTGAAAGTACCACGACCCGATGGCCGAGCCGCACCGCCTCGTTAAGATTGTGCGTGACATAAACGGAGGTGAAAGGCTGGCGTGTCCAAAGCGCAACCAAGTCGTCCATCAACAGTTCCCGTGTCTGGCTGTCGAGCGCGGACAAAGGTTCATCCATCAACATGACGGCGGGGCGCACCGATAAGGCGCGTGCAATTGCCACGCGCTGACGCATACCACCCGACAATTGCTTCGGCAAAGCCTGCCAGAAATCTGAAAGCCGGGTGCGTTCCAGTACATTGGTTATGATCCGGTCCATCTCTGCTCGGCCAAGTCCATGGTCCTCCAGCACGAGTTTGATGTTTCCTTCCACGGTGCGCCATGGCAGAAGCGCAAAATGCTGGAAAACATAGGTGAGCGGATTGAGTGAATCCTTCGGCGGCGAACCGATCTGCAGCACCTCACCCGAAGATGGTCGTTCAAGACCGCCCAGAAAACGCAGAAGAGTGGACTTTCCGCAACCTGACGGGCCGATCAGGCAGACGATCTGTCCCTGCGGGATGGTGAGCGAGACATCTTTTAGAACTTCGACCGGACCATAAGAATGGCTGATGTTCTTAAGCTGCAAATCCATTTCAACTCCAGTCGGAAAGTCCGCCCTCCGATAATAGCATCCCGGTTTGAGATGCCTGTCTTCGGGCTTGGTGCCCGACCAACCGCCGGGCACTGAATGTTCGGTCTCGCCCGATCTCAGATCGTCTTGACGTAGGATGTGTCGAACAGCTTTTCCTGCGTGACCGCTTCCTTCACCATGCCTTCAGATCGGAACCAGTCCAACTGCTCCACGCAGCTGTTGAGCGACAGGGCCAAACCCTTGTTGATGCGCATCGCGCCATCGATCAGGTTCTGTTTTGCGGTCTCGAACGGACTGTCGCTTTCGACATATTTGTGCACGATCTTCGCAATATCGTCGCGTGCTGCATCGTCTGCCGTATTGTCTACGAAGGCGGCATTATAATCATCGATTGCCTTGGAATAGGCTTTGACGAAGGCTTCCGTCATGGCGCGCTCGTCACTCGCATTCTTTGTGGATGTGAATGCCGTTGTGACCTGATAATCCGGTGCATAATCGGAGACGAGGCCGATCTGCTTTGCCGCGCCTTCGCGGATGAGCTTTTTGGCGATATTGGGCTGGATTGCCCAGGAATCGATCTGCCCGGTCGACAGAGCACCAACAACAGCGCCGAGCTTCTGCAAGGGGCGGAGCTGGATTTCAGAAAGCGGAATATTGTTGGCCTTGGCGATCTTGTGTGCCATGAAATGGAATGACGATCCCGCCGTGGTGATCCCGAAACTGTGTCCTGCCAGCTTGGACGGTTCAGTCAGTCCGCCTTCGTAGGCCTTGTTGGAGGCCAGAATGACGTTTCCGGTGATGCCTTTTTCTTCTGCAAGCGCGCCGCCGATCACCTTGATCGCGCCTTTGTCGGCGAGACTGATCAGTCCGCCACTCATCGCGGTCACACCGAAATCGGCATCGCCAGATGCGATGGCGACGGCCATCGGCTGCGCGGCTTCGAAGAACTTCAATTCGATATCGAGACCGGCATCTTTAAAATAGCCTCGCTCATACGCGATATAGCTCGGCGCGTGGCTCGCGAGATGGAGCACCGCCAGATTACGTGCCGCGGCGCGGGCAGACGACCCGAAAGCCGTGCTGACGCCCAATGCACCAAGTCCCATCAATGTCTGACGGCGTGTCAGGGTGAAACCCATTCTGGCTCTCCTCCAATGCGAATGTTAGCCCGGCACAATAGATTTCCCGCTAAGCCCGACAAACAAAATTTCATTACGTCTCTACCATGAAAAATATGGAAGATTGCTTCGCATAAAGTCACGTGGGGGGATTTTCAATAATATTAACGACTAACTTCCTTCGCGATAATCGATGCACCGGCATCGATTTTAAGCAGAAATGGAGCTAATCGTGCCAATATGGGAGCCGATGCGGTCTCGGGCAGCAAATGACCGCCCGCCAGAGCTTCGCCGTCAACATCGCTGGCCCAATCCGCCCAGATATCGAGCGGTTCACGCCCGCCGCCATAGCGTCGGCCCTCTTCCCAGAAGACCAGCGCCGGCACGTGAATACGCCGACCTGCTACCCGATCCGCAAGATCGTCGGTTTCATCCACGCCAGCGCCGGCACGGTAGTCCTCGCATATCCAATGCCGGACGTCAGCGTTGTCAAAGGCTTTTCGATAATCTTCAAGTGCAAGTGGATGCAGCTTGTCGAGACCGTGCGCCATTTTCTGTAGGGTGGTATCGATCATAAAGCGCGGATTGCCACACAATAGCATTTCAGGCAGTGGCTCGGGCTGGGCCAACATGAACCAATGCCAGGCACCCATACCGAATGCTTTGCTCGCACCTTCCCACATTTCGGGTGTCGGTACGACCGTGACAGATACGAGCCCAAGCACCTTGCCCGGATGGTCCAGTGCCATACGATAGGCGACCCGACCGCCGCGATCATGCCCGACCACAACAAACCGGTCCTGGCCGAGCGTCTGCATCAACTCGACCAGACTTGCGGCCATGCGTCGCTTGGATCCTCCACCAGTTGGATTGGAAGTGATGCGACTGCGCCCATAGCCCTGCAAATCCGGGACGACGACAGTGTAGGATTGCGCCAATACCGGTGCGATCCGGTGCCATGCGGCCATGGTTTCCGGATAACCGTGCAGCAGCAGGATCGGCATACCTTGTCCGCCTGTCGTGACAGCAAAACAGACCCCGTCCGTTTCAACATATTGCATTTCGAAGCCGGGGAAGAGTTGCTCGATTGCTGGTTTCATTACTCACCATCTTAAGCTTGCCTGAAGCGAATTCAGCCAATCTTATAGACGCCTTGTCTGGCTCCGGACAATCAGGATCAAAATGAGGTACGTAAATCAAAAAATGCTTGCTATTCGTTTTTCTTCACGTATCAATTGTTCTTGAGGATAGGGGGGTATGTCTTTTGCATGCTGTCCGATGGGGTGATCTGGGCGCAAAATGCCTTTGGGAGGATCAGCCATTCAAAGAATAAACAGCTCAAAAGGGGGCTGTTTTGTTGTGCCGAACTCCGGGGGGCAATGTGTTCGGGGGCGCGGTTTGGTATCAGCCGGTCGTAAGCCGGCGTTGTTAGGAGGAGGTTTGCATGAGACGTCGTAATTTTCTGACCGGCGCGCTGGTTGCCGCAGCTTTGGGCATAGGCGCGATGACATCCACGCCGGTTTATGCTTCGCCGGAAAATCCGGTCATCGGCTTTTCCATTGACGATCTTCGCGTCGAGCGCTGGGCGCGTGACCGCGACTATTTCATTGAGGCGGCAGAAAAGCTGGGCGCCAAGGTCAATGTGCAATCTGCTGACGGTAACGAAGAAAAGCAGGTCAAGCAGGTTGAAAACCTGATTGCGCAGGGCGTTGACGCCATCGTCATCGTGCCGATGAATTCGAAGGTTTTCGATGCGGTCGTCGCCGACGCCAAGGCGTCCGGTATCAAGGTTCTTTCCTATGATCGCCTGATCCTCAATGCCGATATTGATGCCTATATCTCGTTTGACAATGAGCGCGTCGGCTTCATGCAGGCGGAAGCCGTCCTGAAGGCGAAGCCCGAAGGCAATTATTATCTCCTCGGCGGCTCGCCGACGGATAACAACGCCAAGCTCCTCCGCGCCGGTCAGGAAAAGGCTCTCAAGGAAGCCATCGATTCCGGCAAGGTGAAGGTGATTGGTTCGCAGTGGGTGAAGGAATGGAGCCCGACGGAAGCACTCTCCATCATGGAAAACGCTCTGACGGCCGCGCAGAACAAGATCGATGCGGTTGTAGCTTCAAACGACGGCACCGCAGGTGGCGCCATCCAGGCACTTGCCGCGCAGGGACTGGCCGGGAAGACTGCTGTTTCGGGACAGGATAGCGACCTTGCCGCCGTCAAGCGCCTGATCGACGGTACGCAGACCGTAACGGTCTACAAACCGCTGAAACTCATTGCTTCCGAAGCAGCCAAGCTGACCGTCCAGATGGTCAAGGGCGAAAAGCCTGAGTTCAATTCCAAACTCGATAATGGCGGCAAGCAGGTCGATACGCTTCTGCTGACGCCAACTGCCGTGACCAAAGACAATATCGACATTTACGTCCAGGATGGCTTCTACACCAAGGAGCAGATATCCGGGAAATAAGTCTTTGTGCTGATCGCCGGAGCCTACTCCGGCGATCAGCACAACAGAATAGTGCGATCAGAAGTTGTGAAACAATGTTCAGCTTCCCCGCCAATGTATCGATGCTGTCTGTGACAGCGTTGTCTGGAGTAATTCCGCCGTGGGAGATGGTGTCGGCGGTCTTCGGATGGCTTATTCTGCTGCAACACTGCAAGGTCGTATGCGATGTCCGAATATCTTCTAGAGATGCGCAATATCGGTAAGGACTTTAACGGCGTGAAAGCGCTAGACGGTATTTACCTGAAGGTGCGTCCGGGCGAGTGCGTCGGCCTTTGCGGCGAGAATGGCGCGGGTAAATCCACGCTGATGAAAGTGCTTTCTGGCGTCTATCCCTATGGCGCCTGGACCGGCGAGATTTTGTGGGAAGGTCAGGAGCTGAAGGCCACAGGTATTCGCGATACAGAAGCGGCTGGCATCGTTATCATCCATCAGGAACTGATGATGGTGCCGCATCTGACGGTTGCGGAGAACATCTTTCTGGGATCGGAGCCGACGAGCGGGGGCTTCATCGATTATGACCAGATGAATGCGCGTGCGACGGAACTTCTGGCGCGCCTCAAGATCCACGACATCAATGTAGCACTTCCAGTCTATCATTATTCAGGTGGCAAGCAGCAGCTGATCGAGATCGCAAAGGCGATCAACAAGAATGCGAAGCTTCTCATTCTGGATGAACCGACATCGGCGCTGACGGCAGCCGAAACACGCGTTCTTCTCGATCTCGTCAAGGACTTCAAGGCGCAGGGAATGGCCTGTGTCTACATTTCCCACAAGCTGGATGAAGTGGCTGAAATTTCCGACACGGTGACGGTCATCCGCGACGGCACGCATATCGCCACCAAACCCATGGCGGAACTCACGACGCCAGCCATCATCACCATGATGGTGGGACGCGAGATGAAAAACCTGTTCCCGCGCGAGCCTCACGATATTGGCGAAGTCATTTTCGAGGCCCGCAACATAAATTGCTGGGAGGTGACTAATCCCGATCGCAAGGTGGTCGACAATGTTTCGTTTGCGCTTAGGCGCGGGGAAATCCTCGGTATTGCCGGGCTCGTGGGCGCGGGGCGGACCGAACTGGTGTCAAGCCTCTTCGGTGTCTGGCCCGGAGCGCATGAGGGGCAGGTCTTTCTGGAAGGCAGGGAACTGAAGATCAGCACGCCGCGCGATGCCGTTCGACAGGGCATCTGCATGGTGCCGGAAGACCGCAAGAAGGACGGCATTCTGCCCATCATGCCGGTGGGCTATAATATGACTGTCTCGGTGCTGGATCGTTTTTCCCTGCGCGGATTGCTCGACAAGGAAGCGGAACTAGCGACGATCCAGCGTGAGATTTTGCGTCTCAAGGTGAAGACTGCCGATCCAATGTTGGAAATCGCGTCCCTGTCCGGTGGTAACCAGCAAAAGGCGGTGCTGTCGAAGATGATGCTGCCGGACCCCAAGGTGCTCATTCTGGATGAGCCGACGCGGGGCGTCGATGTTGGCGCGAAATATGAAATCTACAAACTGATCTTCGCGCTCGCGAAACAGGGGGTTGCGGTGCTGATGGTCTCTTCGGAAATGCCGGAGGTTCTCGGCATTAGCGATCGCGTACTGGTGATCGGCGAGGGCAGGTTGCGCGGCGACTTCGCCAATGAAAATCTCACGCAGGAGCAGGTGCTTGCAGCCGCAATAGGCAACCCCATGAGCAATGTCGCCTGACCCTCGAATAACGATTGGTTATCCCGCATTCTTCGGGCGCCAGTTGTTCAACTCCTTTCTGGAATACTCAAATTTGACCGGTGCATGATATGACATTGACGGGCAAAGGCCTCCGAAAGTTTATCGCGGAATATAAGATCGTAGCTCTCCTGATCGTGGTCGCGCTCATCTGGGCCTTGTTTGCAGTACTCACCTATGATCCGGAGATGGGGCGTTCGCAGTTTCTGACAGCGCGCAATTTTTCTAATCTCCTGCGCCAAATGGCAATCACGGGAATGCTGGCGTCCGCGATGGTTTTCGTCATCGTCGCCGGTGAAATTGATCTTTCGGTCGGGGCGCTTCTGGGGCTTCTAGGCGGCATCGCCGCCGTTCTCGATGTCGTTTACGGATGGCCGCTATGGGCGACGATCAGCACCGTTCTGGTTCTGGGTGTGGCACTTGGCGCTTTCAACGGCTGGCTGACCGCCTATCTTGGCATACCCTCCTTCATTGTTACACTTGGCGGACAGCTCGTCTTTCGCGGTATAGTGCTGGGTATCATGGGCGGCGTCACAATCGCGCCGATCTCGCCAGAATTCAAATATATCGGGCAGGGTTACCTGCCGGGTTGGCTTGGCAATCTCAGCGCAATTGCGCTGTTCGGCGTTCTTATCCTCATGACGCTACGTACGCGGGCCAGCAAGAGCAAGCATAACCTCCAGACACTTTCGCCCGCTATGGAAGTCGCGAGGCTTCTCGGTATCGGTATCCTGATATTGGGCTTCATCCTGATCCTCAACAGCTATCAGGGCGTACCGGTCCCGGTGCTGATCCTGCTGGTGATCCTTGGCGTTTTCACTGTTATCGCAAAACAGACGGTGTTCGGTCGTCACATCTATGCGGTTGGCTCCAATACCGAAGCAACCCGCTTTTCAGGCGTGAATGTAAACTTCGTCAAGATGGCAGTCTTCGCCTTGATGGGACTGATGGCGGCGGTCGCTGGTCTGACAACAACCTCCCGCCTCGCGGCAGGTACGCCATCAGCAGGTATGGGGGGAGAGCTGGATGCCATTGCCTCCTGTTTCATCGGGGGCACTTCCATGCGCGGCGGCGTCGGTTCTGTGCTCGGTGCATTGGTGGGCGCGCTCATCATGTCGAGCCTTGACAACGGTATGTCCATGCTCGGCGTCGATACATTCTGGCAGCAGATCATCAAGGGCAGCATTCTTGTTTTGGCTGTATATCTCGACATCGTATCTTCCGGCACACGGCGCGGATGAGTGTAGTTCGATATACTGGGCGACCAAACATAGCGGGCCTTGCCGCTCGCTATGGTCCGGATTCAATACGGTGGTTTTGAGCACTACAGGACTATGAATTGTTGTCTCTTTGCGAAAGGATGTGATCCAGCATCTGATTTCGTTGAGTGCGCAATGGGCTTCCATTGGACTCTGCTAATAACTTTTGCGCGCGGCAAACCGTCGGGTGCCAAGCGGCATCGTCCATACCTGATGGACTGCATCAATCTTGCCCTTCTTCGAGCAGTGAAAAGTTGTTTCAGGCAAGCGGAATTCTGAATTCCAATCTGAACACGGGGAGTGCCGTTGCCCCAAGATGTCCGTAACCTTGGATCAGAAGAAACCCCTCAAAACGCTGCCCGTGTCCAGAATCTTTAAAATATTCGTATTGACCGTCTAAATACACCAGTTCGCTTAGCTACTCACTGTGCAAGCGGTACAGAGAATGAGTTCTAGCCACCGCTTATAGCGCTGTAATCGCTAACTTGATCTGATCGAAGCTTTCGGTATCGACCGTTCTTGCGGTCGATGAGTTCGGCATGGCTGCCCTGTTCGGCAATTCGTCCGTCTTCGATCACTATGATGCGGTCAGCATTAACGATGGTTGCAAGCCTGTGCGCTATCACAAGCGTCGTGCGGCCCTGCGACAGTTCGGCAAGCGATTGCTGGATGGCCCGCTCCGTCTCGGTGTCGAGCGCGGAGGTCGCTTCATCAAGGATCAGGATCGGCGGGTTTTTCAGGAAAATGCGTGCGATGGCGAGACGCTGCTTCTGTCCGCCCGATAGTTTCACGCCACGCTCGCCAATGACTGTGTCCAGACCATTCGGAAGTGAGGCGATCATCGTGTCGAGCCTTGCACGGCTAGCCGCGCCCAGGATGTCGGCTTCGGTGGCGTCGAGGCGTCCATAGGCGATGTTCTCACGGATCGTGCCGGCGAACAGGAAGACATCCTGTTGCACTATGCCAATGTTAGAGCGCAGGGACCTCAAGCTCACGTCGCGAATATCTGTGCCATCGATGCTGATCGCGCCACCCGTCACCTCATAGAAGCGAGGCAAAAGCGAGCATATCGTTGTCTTGCCCGTGCCCGACGAGCCGACGAAAGCGACAGTTTCTCCGGCGCGGATGGAAAGGTTTAAACCATCGAATAAAGGTGTGTCCGAATTGTAGCCGAAGCGAACATTTTGATAGTCAATGTCACCAGTCAGCCTCTGGATGGAGCGCGCCTGTGGCCGGTCTGCGATATCCGGTATCGTATCCAGGAACTGCGTATATCGCTGAAAGCCCGCAATGCCCTTCGGGTATGTTTCAATGATCGCATTGATCTTGTCGATCGGTCGGAAAAATACACCCACCAGAAGCAGGAAGCCGACGAAGCTGCCCGCCGACAGTTCGCCGCGCATCACGAACCATGCGCCTGTCAGCATCACAACGACCTGCACGAAGCGTGTTGACAGGTAGGACAGTGACACAGACGCCGCCAGAGCCTTGTAGGTTTCCAGCTTGGTCATCAGATAGTTTTGGTTGTTCTCAGCAAACAGTTTCCGTTCATGATCCTCGTTCGTGAAGGCCTGCACCACCCTAATACCGCCGACGTTTTCCTCAATGCGGGCATTGAACTCTGCCACACGTCCGTAAAGCGCGCGCCAGGTCTTGGTCATACGCTTGCTGTAACGAGTGGAAAAGATCGCAGTCACGGGCACGATGGTTGCGGTGATCAGCGCTAGCGGCACATGCACCGACATCATCAAAATAAAAGCTCCGATCAGCGTCATGAGCGCGATGAACAGATCTTCCGGCCCGTGATGGGCGACCTCGCCAATCTCCTCGAGATCCTTGGTCAGTCTTGCGACAAGGTGGCCGGTTTTCTGGTTGTCGAAGAAGCCGAAGGAAAGCTTCTGCAGATGGTCGAAGGCTTTCCTTCGCATTTCGGTCTCGATCTTGAGACCAAGCATATGGCCCCAATAGGTGACGATGACCTGAAGACCGGCATTGACCAGATAGATCAGGAACAAGCCGAGAGACGCCAGTGCGATCATGCCCAGTTGGTTGGTGGGAAGCAGGCGGTCGATGAACAGCGTCACCGCGACCGGAAAGGCCAGTTCCAGTAGTCCGGCGACGACGGCGCTGGAAAAGTCCAGCACGAACAGCCCACGGTGTGGCCTATAATAGGATGTGAAGCGTTTTAACAGGCCAGCCAAACTGGATCCCTTTCGTTTGGTGTCTTTCAGTAAATGTTGCGAACAACGGAATGGTCCGACGAATTTTTCCTGTGGAAGCTGATTAAAAAGCCGGTTTTGGTGTGACCGGAGATCGTGATGCGCTTGTCTTCATGTTCCCTCTCGGCACGATGAGCGGAGTACCAGCGACTGGATCGGGGATGACCATGGCCCGCAGTCCGAAAACGCGTTCGACCAGTTCGGCATCGACGATGTCTGCCGGGGCGCCCTCTGCTAGGACGGCGCCGTCTTTTATGGCGATCAGGTGCGTGGCATAGCGGCAAGCATGATTGAGATCATGCAGCACTGCGATGATTGTTCGCCCCCTCTCATTAAGGTCAGCCAGAAGATCAAGCAGTTCGATCTGGTGGGCGATGTCGAGGAAGGTGGTCGGCTCGTCGAGCAGAAGGATCGGCGTTTCCTGCGCCAGGACCATTGCAACCCATACGCGTTGACGTTGGCCGCCGGAGAGTTCGTCCACCAGTTGACCGGAAAGTTCGGTGACACGGGTTGCCGCCATCGCGGCGAGGACGGCTGCCTTGTCTGCTTACCTTGGGACACCGGCACTCCTTAGGGCCGGTCAGATCAAGAACTGCCGTTACCGCTGGCGGCGACCGCAACCTTGTCATTATTCAGGCTGAAGCTCTCGCGGGTGACAACCAGAATGATGGCCAGAATGATCGCTTCCATGATCGCGAAGGTCAGGAAAGCGCTGACAAAAGACCCACCAGAAACCTTGATGACCACGCCCATGACCCAGGGCGATATGAAGGTCGCAAGAATGGCGAAAATCTCGGCATAGCCAACCGCTGCCGTCGCCAGCTCTTCAGGATATTTTTCGCTGAGGAATGCAAAGATCGCACCGCCGCCGAAAAGGGCCACGCCGCTAAAAAGCGCCATCAGGATGAGCCAGCCGAAGCCAAGCGGTATCGCCATGCCGCCGGTGAACATTACCGCGACGAGGACGGCGAGCACGGTTCCGAACTTGATCATCCCTGTTTTGTTCAGGCGGTCGGCGGCGTAACCGCCGATGACGAGAAACACCACCTGCGACAGTCCCATCAAGGTGCCGATCAGTGCCGCATCTTCCACGGGCATCTGATGCACAGCAATATATCCGGGAATGACCCAGGTGGCGGTTCCGGCAATGGCCATCGTGCAGGCCGAAATGCCCAGGCTGCCGACGATAATCCATTTCGAGCGGAAGATGCTGGCCAGTGACGCCGTCGAGGTCTGCTGCTTTTCCGGTTCCCAGCTGAAACCCTTATAGCCGATATGAGCCGGATTGTTGCGGGTGAAGAGCAGCACGGCAGCCGCCGTCACCAGCGTTCCGATGGCAAGAATGGCGAAGAAGGTGCGCCAGCCATAGGTGATGGAAAGCGGAATGCCAATCGCGAAGTCCAGCGTGATCGCAAGACTATAGGCCGCGAGGATCAAGCCGATCATGCTGCCGCGCCGCTTCTGCGGGAACCAGCCGATGATGAGTTTCATATTACCGAGGAAGATTGCTGCATCAAAGAAACCGATGAACAGGCGGAGGGCAATCAGCTGGGCGTAGGTCTGGACATAGACTTGCGCCACCATGCCGATGGCGGTGCAGAACAGGCCGATCAGCAACAGCGACCGCGCATTCATGCGACGGCTCAATTGCGACCAGACAATCATGCCGAGACCATAGGTCAGCGCGAATATCCCCTGCGCCAGACCGGCCTGCGCGGAATCGAGCTGAAGTGTTTCCGAAATGAACGGTATCACCGCCGCAAAGGCGTACCAGTCGGCGGCGAGAAACATCTCGCATAACAGCGCCAGCGCCAGCATGCCCCATTGCCAGCGCTTTATTCTGGATTGATCGAAGTCCGATAGGCTTTCCCATTGCATGGTCTGGTTCCCCTTATTTTTACCTGCAACTTCTTGATGCTCCCAGGCGGGAGCGTGCGGTGCCCAATGCTTGAAGACGGACCTCAGACCGTCGACAGGAAATCGCGCACAAGTGTCGCCGCCGCTGGCGTCTCTTCAAACAGCAGATGGCCGGTCGCGTCGAGCGTCTCCAGACGTGCGCCACTGATCCCGTGCTTCCATTCTTCGGCATATTGCGCGGGGATAACCCGGTCTTCCTCGCCCCAGAGGATCAGGGTCGGCATATTCAGCCGGTGCAGCCACTGGCCAAGTTTTTTATTGCCGCGCCCATCGGTCGCGTGGACCCGCGCCAGCGCGCCCATTTCGCGGCCGAGCGCTGCATCGAACCGGCTATCGGGCGCAGATGGAAAATAGCGGAGCGCGACTGCCGGATCATGCGTGAGATGGGCAGGGATATCGGCTGGCGCGACTTGAAACAGATCAGGAAGAGGGATTGCCGGAAGATCGAGTCCGGCAGGTGCCGCGAGAAACAGCGCGGTGAGCCTGTCCGGCTGCCTGATCGCGTATTCGGCTGCGATCCAGCCCCCCAGCGAAAAGCCGCCAAGGCCGAACTGATCCAGCCCCAACGCATCGAAGAAATCCATGTAATGGAGCACATAATCGCCGATCTGCACGATATCGGCATCATCGTCGCTTTCACCGAAATTGGGATGAAACGGAATGATGAGCCGGTTTCGCGAAGCAATGTCGGTTAGGCTGTTAAAGCCGGGAAATGTCCCGGTTCCGTGCAGAAAAACGATGTCCTTGCCTTCACCCTTCAAAAGATAAGTGATGGTTTTGCCTCGGATTTCGACCGTGCGCTTTTCAAAACTGCTCGAGTAATTCAACATCTTTCCACCTTATGCCGCTGGCTTGGTGTGACTGGACCAATTGCTTTCTTATCTGGTCGACGGCGCTGTCGATCCGCTCTTCGAGGGCCGGAGGCAACAGCCCGTCCGGTTCCAGTTCCGCCGAACAGGCATAAATACCGGTTGCGACGGTTCCGGCTTCGAAAAAGCCGAATAGCGGACGCAGATGATGCTCGACGACCAATGCGTGACGATGCCCGCCGCCCACCGCGCACAGCACGGTCGGGCGACCGCGCAGCGCAAATGGATGCACGAGATCGAACACATGTTTGAAAAGACCGGGATAGCTTCCCTGATAGACCGGGCAGCCGACGATCAGAGCATCGCAATGCTCGATCTCCGAAATGAGGCTTTCGGACTGCCGGTCCAGTGCCTTGCGATTGACGGTAAACAGGTTCGGCCCGGCATGGGACAGGTCCAGATGCGTGACTGACACATCGTTTTCCGCTTCCAGCTTTGCGGCAATCGCCTGGGTTAGCCGGTGAACTTTCGTCGGGCGATCACACCCGACGAAGCTGACAATATTTCGCGTCATGGCTGGTCTCAGTTTTCGCTGATGCCGAAAACGGTCCATCGCGCATCGGGGCCGGGCAGGCCGAGCAGACCCTTGCCGCATTCCTCCACGATCTGGTCAGCGAGCAGAATATGCTGGGTGCCGGAATGGATATCGCGGTAAAAGCGCTGCATGGCCGTGTTGTGCAGCGATGCACCGCGCGCTGCACGATGCGCGAACGTCGCCACATCGGAAACGATATCATGCATATAGCGCAGCGAGAGCTTCACCATCGTCATCTGGTCGAGCGACGGAACACCGCCGGATGTGGTGGTCTGTGAGACATCTTCCCATGTTTCCATCGCAAGTGCTCGCGCCGCCCGATAGCGGGCTTCCGCATTGGCAAACTGAAACCGCAGACTGGCACTATCCGCACTCTTGCCGAATGGGTCCTGCCGCTGGCGGATGACCTTGGCGAGTTCGTCGAGTATCCGGCGACCAACACCAATAGCCCAGCTCGTATGGGTAAGGGCGCTGTAGCCCGCCAGCCCGAGATGGCCCTGCGTCTGACCGCGTTTCGGCGCGGATTGCGTGAAACTATAGACCATGGAATCCGGCACGAAGAGGTCTTCGTCGGTTGCCAGCGTGTAGTCGAAGCTGCCGGTAGCGCGCAGACCCAGCACATCCCAGTTGCCGAGCAGCTGGATTGTCGTGCGCGGGTGATGTGCGACGATGATCTGCGGTGCGCCGGTTTCGTCTTTCAGCAGCGCCTTGCCGCTCGGGTCCTTGGGATCGAGCAGGAAACAGCCGGAATGAATCCATTCCGCGTGAAAGATGGAGCTTCCATAGGCCCAGTTGCCGCGGATCATGTAGCCGCCATCAACCTTGCGGGCGAAGCCACGCGGCACGCCGTTGCCTGCAATGGTGACATCGACGCCGTCCTTGAATACATTGGCGATCCCCTCGTCGTCGAGGTAGATCGCCATGGTCGTGCCTTCCATATTGTTGACCATGGTGCACCAGCCAGACGATGCATGGGCATAGGAAAGCGCGGACATGATCTTCATGGCATCGATGGGTCGCAATTCTGCGCCGCCGACTTCCTTCGGAAACAGCATCGTGTAGAAGCCGCCCTTGCGCATTGCGTCCACGACGTCATCATGCATCCGCCCGAGTTGTTCCGCTTCTTCCGCCTTTTCTTCAATCAAAGGTAGAATGGCTTGCAGGCGATCGTTGAAGCCCTGAATGACTGCGGAATAGTTGTCGGCGGTGTGAGCCCGGTGCACGCTGGTATCCAAAACGGTTCCCCTTGATTTAGTCGTTGTAAGCGGGAATGATACGAACAAGAGCGGGAACAAACATTCCCCCCGAATGGGGGGCTTGGGAATTCGGGAGATAGAATGCCCAGGGAAATACTATCGATAGACCAACGGGTCTCTGCAGCGCTGTCTGTTGCGGAGAGCCGTAATTATGACGATTTTACAATAGCTTGCGATTATTTTGCCGCGCATGTGCTGCGCGTGCGTTCGCTTGGAATTTATTTGCTGGAGAATAATCGGCCGCGCCTTTTTCACAGCATCAACACGCCCACAGGCTTTCTTCTCGAATATCAGAACGGGCTGGCAGATTCAGATCCGATGATTGCAGCTGTGGTGCAGAATGCCAGCGCGGTTGCGGGCTCGCGATTGCCCCAGAATGCAGCAGGCAATGTGCCGCTGATGCGCACGCTGCTCTATCGATGGAATTACAATGATAACTTGTGCTGCCCGATTTATGTCGGCGGCAATATTCAGGCACTGATTTATGCAGCTGGTTTCGAGATGCATGCAACGCAGCTTGAAGAGCAGGTTTCATTGTTGTGCCGCTCGTCGGCGCTTGCCTTGCGCAACATTCAGGAAGGGCATCCGGCGAAGACGCCCGGCGCCAATCTGACCAGCCTTTCTCCGCGTCTTTCGACAGTCGCCCGGTTGCTGGCGGCTGGCAATACCAACAAGCAGATTGCACGGCATCTGGAACTTTCGCCCCATACGATAAAGGATTATGTCGATGATCTGATCAAACGTTTCGGTGTCCATAACAGAACCGAAGTGGCCGTGATGATCAACCGCATGAACGGCGGGACGAAAGCCGAGCAGGCCAGCTTTGCCTTGTCAGGACATGAACAGCGTGGCCTTCCGATAGAGCATTTCTGAGAACGCTTTTGGCGCTGTCACGGACAGAGAAATTGGAGGGCGCGCTTCAACCCTCCTCAACGAACACCTCGTCGCGTTTCTTGCGTATTGATGGAAGCAGCACGACCACGAGAACCGTTGCGGCTATGGCGAGCAGAATTGCGCTGATTGGCCGGGTGAAGAAGGTTGCCGGGTCGCCGCGTGACAGGATCATGGCGCGACGCAGATGTTCTTCCAGCAACGGTCCGAGCACGAAGCCAAGCAACAGGGGAGCCGGTTCGCAGCGCAGTTTAGCCAGCAGATAGCCGATGAAGCCGAAGAAGGCGACCGCATAGAGGTCGTAGACATTGGAATTGACGCTATAAACCCCGATGGCACAGAAGGTCATGATAATGGGAAACAGCACATAATAGGGCACTGTCAGAAGCTTCACCCACAGCCCGATCAGCGGCAGGTTCAGGACGATAAGCATGAGATTGCCGATCCACATCGACGCGATCACGCCCCAGAACAGGGCGGGCTGTTCTGCTGCAACATTCGGGCCCGGAACGATACCTTGAATGATCATGGCGCCGATCATCAATGCCATCACCGGATTGGCCGGAATGCCGAGCGTGAGCATGGGAATGAAGGATGTCTGTGCACCGGCATTGTTGGCGGATTCCGGTCCTGCAACGCCTGCAATCGCACCCTTGCCGAACTCCTCGGGCGTCTTGGAGATGCGCTTTTCCACGGTGTAGGAAGCAAAGGAAGCGAGAATGGCGCCGCCGCCAGGCAAGATTCCAAGCGCTGAGCCGATGACCGTTCCACGCAGGATCGGGGCTGCCATGCGTTTGAAATCGTCTCGTGTCGGCAACAGTCCCGTGACCTTCGCCATCAGCACTTCGCGCGAATGTTCGCTTTCAAGATTACGCAGAATTTCGGCAATGCCGAACACGCCGACCGCAACGGCCACGAAATTAAGGCCGTCGGCATATTCGGTAATGCCGAGCGTGAAACGTGGTGCGCCGGTGTAGATATCTGTACCAACAAGGCCAAGCAGAAGCCCCAGAACGACCATGGCCAAAGCTTTGATGATCGAACCATGCGCCAGCGCTACGGACGAAACCAGCCCTACGACCATCAGCGAAAAATATTCCGCCGAGCCGAATTTCAAGGCAATTTCAGTCAGCGGCGGAGCGAAGACCGCCACCAGAAAGGTAGAGACTGTACCGGCGAAGAATGACCCGATTGCCGCGATTGCAAGCGCTGCACCGGCGCGCCCACGGCGCGCCATCTGGTAGCCGTCGATGGCGGTCACGGCGGATGAGGATTCGCCGGGCATGTTGATGAGAATAGCGGTCGTTGAACCGCCATATTGGGCACCGTAATAGATGCCAGCAAGCATGATCAGTGCGGAAACCGGGTCGCCGATCTGAAACGTGACCGGAAGCAGCATGGCGATGGTGGCTGTGGCGCCGATGCCGGGCAGGACGCCGATTAGCGTGCCGAGGAGTACGCCGATGAGGCAAAAGCCGAGATTTGCCAACGTCGATGCGGTTGAAAAGCCAAGCGCGAGATTGCTGAAAAGTTCCATGCTCATGCCCCCTTAGAATGGCCACCAGGGCCCGAAACGCTGATAGGGCAGCGCGAGCGCATAGCTGAACACAATGACAGAGAAGACCGTGATCGCAGCAGCGAGAATGATGGCTGCGAGCGGCTTCATGCGCATTGAGGCGAAAGAGGCGATAAGGCAGGTCAGGAATAGCGAAGGGACAAAACCGAGACCACGAACGGTCAGGCCGAAGAATATCGGCGCGGGCAGAATGAAGAAAAGGCCGCGCCATGCGATTGGGCCCATGGGCTCGCCGGAGACCCGTGTAGCCTGGATGAGAATAACCAGTCCAAGCAGGATCAGAACACCGGACAGGACAAGCGGGAAATATCCCGGTCCCATGCGAAGCGATGTCCCTAAGTCAAGACCCAGCGATTGATAGGCAAAAAAAGCGCCGGTCAGTGTGAGAAGGGCACCGCACAATCCGTTGGTCGGATCGATCGATAGTTTCCGCGAAGACTCGTTCATGGGCCAATCATCTTTCGGATTTGCCGTTGAAAGGGCTATGCCGGTGGTTCGGCATGTGAAGTCTGACCTTTATCCCGGTGGCTGCGGTTTTAACGCGCAGATGCGGGAAACGATACTAGTGGTCTGATTCCAACATTTGCATCCTTCGGTTCACGCGCTGAGCAAATGTTGGAATCAAAAAGACCACTAGCAAGTATATGTATCTAGTGGATTTTTCGAATTTGACGTTTGAAACAGCATCTATGTCAGCCGGGATTCAAACGTCAAATTCAATCCACTAGAGGCGCGTTAAAAGGCGCGCCTCTAGTATTTGCCCTATGGTCAGTCTGCGTATTGTCCGGCAGCTTCGATGACCGGCTTCCACCGCGCGACTTCGGACTCGAGTTTGGCCTTCAATGCGGCTGGGGTTGCGTCGGAGTCCGATGACGGCTTCGTGCCCAGTTCCGCGAAACGGGCAACCACATTCTGATCCTTCAGGGCCAGTTGAAGCGATTTCGACAGTCGCTCGGTAATGTCAGTCGGAGTTCCCTTGGGTGCATAAATGCCGTGCCAGATACCAACTTCCATACCGTCCAGACCAGCTTCCTTGGTTGTCGGAAGGTCTTTCAACACGTCCAGACGTTCAGGGGATGTCACAGCATAAGCCTTGATCGTGCCTGCCTGAATCTGCTTCGTGGTGTTGGTCGTCTGATCGCACATGATGTCCACCTGACCGCCGAGCAGATCAGTCATGGCCGGGCCTGTTCCCTTGTAAGGAACTGTGACGAGCGGAGTTTCAATCGCGCTCATGAAAAGCATGCCGCAAAGATGCGATGCTGCGCCGATACCGGCATTGGCCACTGTCACGGTGTCCTTGTTGGCCTTGGCGTAATCGATCAGTCCCTTGAGATCGGTGGGTTCAAGATCCTTGCGCGCAACAATGGTCATCGGAACTTCCGTGACAAGGCCGACATATTCGAAGGCATTCAGCGTGTCATAGGCGAGCTTGCGATAGAGCGTGGCGCTTGTGGCCATGCCAATATGGTGCAGCAGAAGCGTATAACCATCCGGATCGGCGGTTGCGACACGGCCTGCGCCAAGTGTTCCACCTGCGCCGCCGACATTTTCGACAATGACCTGTTGTCCAAGATCCTTGGACATCGATTCCGCGACAAGTCGCGTTACCGTGTCTGTCGGTCCACCGGCAGCGAATGGCACGACCATAGTGATCGTTCGTTCCGGATAATATTGTGCGTGCGCGGTGAAAGCCGCAGTGGAAATAGCGAGTGTTGTCGCCAGAGTGGCGATAAGCTTTATCATAGTGTCCTCCCAGACTATGTTGTGACGGGCGAGCCCGCATTATGAATTTAGTTCCCCACGCCTCTTCGGGCGCTTCGGGTAATCTGATGCGATATTATTCAGTCACTGCAATGAAATGCTTATGCACTGACCTTTCTCTTGAATCGGCGCAACTATCCGTTGCTGTTTAAAGTGAATGTAGATGCATCCCGGCGGATTGCCAATGCCCGGACTTCAATGAAAGCGCTTATACTACCAAAGTCTGGGTAGCCTGTTCCTCGCGCTTGGACATCGCATCCATACATTGTCTTGCAGACGTGCAGGAGAACGACACTGCCTTCTATTCGTCCGCACCGTTGCGAAGCAGTAATGAAAGAAGAGATGGCACCGAGCGGGTTTTCAATGTTAATCACATTGGCGGGTCTGGTATTTGTGTATCTTACGCAAATCTATTGCTCGTCGACGCGATTGCTTCGATCCGCGACAGCGAAAACATGTGCATTCTGATGGTTGAGCAGAACGACCTGCTTGACGATCCTGCCATGCGAAAGCTCTATCTCGGTGCAGAGATAGAAACGGGTGCCTGAAACATACTTTCCAGACAGCTGACCTATTTATCGGAGAAGGGGCTTTGGCCCCTTTTCACATTTGATCAAAGAAACAGCGACAGCGCGCCGTCGTTTTTGATCTCTTCCATAACGGCATAAGTGCGCGTTTCACAAACGCCTGGCCAGGCGAGGACAATCTCCCCCAGAAAGCGCCGATAGGACGCAATATTCGGCAGCCTCGTCTTGACCAGATAGTCGAAGCCGCCAGCAACCATGTGGCACTCCAGCACTTCCGGCGCAAGTCGCACAGCGCTTGCAAATTTCTCGAACACGGGCGTCGCTCGCGATTTAGGTGATGCTAAGCATACTTTTAAAAATAGAATTTAAGAATCTTCTAAAATTAAGGCGCCTATATTTATTAACGAAAGATGTACTAAAAAGCCGAGCTATTAACGGTTACATCCCCTGCTTCCACTGTTGATTATATTTTAGAAATATATAGAAATTTGGAAATTGAGACGACCATTGGAGCGGCCCAAATCGGGGAGAATGGCTGTGCTGAAAAAGCGTTCTTCGGCTTCAATCGGGGTGGAATTATGAAGCTAAAGGGGGACTGTGAATGATCGCACCTACAGCATCTTTGGTGAATCGCCCATCGCATGGGTCTGAGAATTCCTTTGGTACTTTTGATGCAAATTTGAAAGCACGTAGCGTGCTCATCCGTGGTGGCCGAGTGGGTAAGTATAAGGGCATCGTTGGCGGAATAGCGCCTTGTGAAGCAAGTTTTGCGCTGTCTCTATCTGTTTTACCAGCCGTTTCAGCGGCTGTGTTTGCATCACTCTTTGTTTGGTCGTCGCCATCCTTGGCAGGTGACTGCGTCCCATCGGGTTCTGGGACCTGGACTTGTTCTGGCCCTGCTTCTGGCACTGGAAGTGATCCATCGGTTGGTATCTCATCCTCTCCGCCTATAACGATTGTCATGCAGCCGGGATTTGGCCTTTCGACCGGCGCCGACCCGGCCCTTATCGTCGACTCAAGTGGCGGAATAAGCATAACGGACGAGAATGCTTCTTCCATCACGTCCTCTGGTGGCCGCAGCATTGATGTCTACAATGATGTTTCAGGCGACGTCTCGATCACGTCGAATGGCAGCATAACCGGCACTGATGCTATTTATATCGCCAACGCTGGCGCGGGTTCCACTACCGTCACAACTTCGGGTATGGTGACTGGAACAACCAATAACGGCATCTCCATCGTTAATTACAGCGACACAATGGATCTGACCGTAAGGCAGGCGGCCGGAACGATCATTGGTGCTGTAGACGGAATTTATACATCCCAGAACGGAACTGGCGCAACCACGATTACTGTTGCTGGTGATGTGAACGGCACGAGCGCAAACGGCATATCGGCGATAAATGCAGCTACCGCGACAAACATCACTGTTACCCAGACAGCCGGAACTATCACCGGTGGGACGGATGGGATTCACTCAACCAACTACGGAACTGGTGTGACGGTGATCGGTGTCGCCGGTAACGTGAACGGTGGGAGTGACAATGGCATTTGGGCAGAAGCCTTTGGCGCCGCGACAGATATCACGATCACCCAGGCAGCCGGTAGCACGATTACCGGTTATACACATGGCATTCGCGCCGATAATTGGGGCGCCGGCGCTATATCGATAACGACCGCCGGGATTGTAAACCAGACCCAGACGGGCACAGCTAATTACGAGAACTATGGAGTCTATACCTTCAATGCAGCGTCTGCAACGGATATCACCCTTACGCAGACAGGGGGAGCGATCTCCGGCAACTGGTTCGGGGTGTATGCCAACAATCTGGGAACTGGTTCGTCGACAATCGTCAGCTCTGGCGATGTCACGGCAATCGAATTTGCTGGACTTTACGCCCATAATGACACAACTGCAAAGAATATCATTCTCAACCAGATATCTGGAGCGGTCAAAGGTGGTAGCTATGGTGTTTTCGCAGACAACATGGGAACTGGTTCAACCACGGTTACATTGTCCGGCAATGTGACGGCTTCCGGTGGCTATGGTGTCCGTGCAAACAATGGCTCCAATGCCACCGAATTGACGGTAAAACAGACAGCGGGCGCCATTGCTGGCAGAACTGGTATTTTGGCACAGAACAGGGGTACTGGATCGACGTTGGTCAGCGTTGTGGGTACAGTAACCGGCGGTGCGGGCGTGGGTATTCAGACGATAGCAGCAAACGGCTCGACGATCGATATTGCAGCTTCTGCAACAGTCAAAGCAACATCCGGGATCGCCATTCGGGATGGCGGTGTTGCTGGTAATCCAACCGCATCAGACGCGATTGGCGGTAATGTCATCGTCAATAGCGCCGGAATGGTAACCGGTGATGCGATCCTTGGCCTTGGCAACGATACCTTCAATCTGGCTGGTGGAAGCTATGCCGGTAATATTTACGGCGATGACAGGGACGACCCTCAGAGCAACGACGGTATCGCCAACCATGAAGGCAATGATACGTTCAACTGGACGGGCGGCAAACTGACTGGTGGTTTCTACGGTCAGGACGGTTCCGACACTGCAACGGTGAGTGCATCGACCTATGATGGGTCGCAGGTGCTTGACGGTGGCGATGACACCTCCGTCGCCGATGGTATGATTGATACGCTTACGCTCAAGGGTGTGACCGCGACCACGAATGGCGGCAAGATCACCAATTGGGAAGTCGTCAAGCTGGACGGTGCCAATCTGTCCATCGATAATGGTGCATGGCATGTTGGTGAACCGGATGAAGGAACAACCGGTGTGTTCCTGAACAACGGTTCTACACTCGACGGCATGGCGTCGCTTGACTTCGACGGCAATATGACGATTGATTCAAGCTCGACTTTTGTTGGTACGGGCGACGGAGCCGGGGTTTACGCGTTCAGCGGCGATGTGACCAATGCCGGAACTATCACCACGGTCGATGATGCCGTGGGCGATGTTGTGATCATCGGTGGAAATTACAACGGCAATGGCGGACAGATGCTGTTCGATGTTGCGCTCGGTGATGACAACTCCAAGACGGATATGATCATCGTCAATGGCGATACATCGGGCACGACGAATGTTAGCGTCAACAACGTCGGTGGAACCGGCGCGCAGACCAATGAAGGTATCCGTATCATCGAAGTGAACGGCGCTTCCAATGGCTTGTTCTCACTCATCGGCGATTATACGGTTGGTGGCAAGCAGGCGGTCGTTGCGGGCGCCTATGCCTATCAGCTCTATCAGGGTGGCGCTTCAACGCCGACTGATGGCAACTGGTATTTGCGTTCGCAATTGACCGATGTATCCAATCCATCAACAACGCCGACAGCGCCGCTCTATCAGGCCGGTGTTCCGACCTATGAAGCCTACCCGCAGGCATTGCTCGGACTGAATGGCGTGCCCACCTTGCAGCAGCGCGTTGGCAATCGTTTCTGGGCCGGTAATGGCAACAAGGTCGTCGCGCAGGGCGCCGATCCGGTCGGCACACCTTATGCCGCGCCCGAAGAAGCTGGTGTTGCGATTGAAGGCAATGGTGTATGGGGCCGCATCGAAGGCGCCCATAACAGCATCGAACCGCGTTTCTCGACCTCTGGCACCGATTCCGACCAGAATGTCTTCAAGCTCCAGGCCGGGATTGATGGGCTGTTGACTGAAACGGAAAGCGGCAAGCTGATTGGCGGCGTCACAGTCCATTACGCCCATGGCAAAACCGACACCAATTCTGTTTATGGCGATGGTGAGATCAAGACGGACGGGTATGGCTTTGGCGGCACGCTGACCTGGTATGGCGAGAATGGCTTCTATCTGGATGGTCAGGGCCAGGTGACCTGGTACACGAGCGATCTCGACTCTATTCTTGCCCGCAGGAATCTTGCCGATGGCAATGACGGCTTCGGTTATACGCTGTCGCTGGAAAGCGGCAAGCGCATAGCCATCGATCCCGCCTGGTCGGTCACGCCGCAGGCCCAGCTGGTTTATTCCAATGTCGACTTTGATGCGTTCACCGATGCATTCGGCGCACGTGTCAGCCTCGACCGGGGCGAAAGCCTGCAGGGCCGTCTCGGCCTGACGCTTGACCATGAGAACTCATGGCAGAATGACAAGGGCTTGCTCAACCGTACCCACGTCTACGGCATCGCCAATCTCTATTATGAGTTCCTTGAGGGAACCAGGGTCGATGTCCAGGGCGTGAGTTTCGCCAGCCGTAATGATCGCGTATGGGGCGGTCTGGGGATCGGCGGAACCTATAACTGGGATGATGATAAATATTCCATTTATGGCGAGGGTTTGGTCAACACCAGCCTGAATAACTTCGGCGACAGCTATTCTGTCGCGGGACAGGTGGGCCTGCGCGTGAAGTGGTAATAGGGTCGTTTTAGCCGGTCCTGAAAACCCGAACTCTGATAAAGCCGCTGTCGATCCGCGATGTGATTGGCAGCGGCAACTTGTATTCGTTCAGCATCGCCAGCGCTATCAGACCGTCCCTCCGCTCATTGGATCACGGTTGGTCCGAACGTTCGCGGGTGCCCAGCGACAACTCTTTCAAGATGATTGCGCATGAGGTCGCTCCTGAATCTCACACCCCCAACGATCTTTCGCCAAGGGGTCTCGCTTTGCCAACTTTGGCCACGAGATTGCGGAAGCGCGGCCCCTTTCGGCCGCTTCAACGAGGGCCTCAATGGCCGGGACAAGTGTATCCAGCCGAGTCTTGTCGCCGACTTTCGCCGAACCAATGGACTGAGCGCCCTCCAGACCTGCGTGCAGCATGCGGCTGAATCAGTTTGGGTCAATCTTATCGACGCCATCAGGCTTTTCCGCGAATTCGGTGAACATCACACCGTAAAGCGGTCTCATCGAGCCAAGACGATGTGGACCACCGTGAACAACGGGATTAAACTCTTGTAATTTTAAAAATACAGTTGTAAATGTGCCGAAGATCTTAATGTGCGGAGCGAAATTCATGGCGTTTCGCACATCGATTTGCGGGCAGGTGAGGTTGCCTGGCCTGATTTTGCTTAGGGAGGAATCTAATGAAAAAATTCGCTACTTTGCTGGCGCTTGCCGCCTTTGCATTGCCGACTGTCGCAATCGCGCAGGATGCGCCGGGAACGACGAAGAAGGATAGCTATCGCTTCGTCATCGTGCCGAAGGTCGTTCATCCCTGGTTCGACAAGGTTAATGATGGCGCGCAACAGGCCGCGGCAGCGCTCAAGGCGCAGACTGGCGCGAATGTTGAAATCGTTTATTCGGCTCCGCAGAGCGCGGATGTCGTACAGCAAAACCAGATCATCGACAGTGCGCTGGCAACCCGTCCTGACGGTCTGGCGCTGGATCTGCTCGACCCGTCCGGCAATCGCGCATCCCTCGAAGAAGCGCAGGGACAGAAGATTCCGCTCGTCCTGTTCGATTCCGTGCCGCCGGAAGGCATGGCTATTACCCATATTGGTTCCGACTTCTGCGAGCAGGCAAAGATCGCCGCGCGCCGTCTGGTCGGGGTGCTTGGCGGTGAAGGCGAAGTCGCGATCATGATGGGCGTGCCGACGGCGCCTAATCACTCCATCCGCGCCGATTGCCATCGTCAGGTATTCGCCGAGCATCCGGGCATCAAGGTTGTTGCTGAAGGCATCGACAATGACAGTATCGAAACCGCTCAGCAGCAGGCAGCCGCAATCATGCAGGCCAACCCAAATCTGAAGGGCTGGGTCGCATCGGATGCCGCAGGTCCGATCGGCATCGGTCAGGCTATTGTCGAAGCTGGCAAGCAGGGCAAGGTCACGCTCGTCGGTCTCGATAACCTGCCGGAAATGCTCGACATGATCCGCAACGGCGTTGCTGACAGTTCTTCGGCATCGCAACCGGAATTGCAGGGCTACTGGTCGGTGATGGTGCTCTGGGCCCAGGCAACCGGCGCTCCGGTGCCGGGTTATATCGATACCGGCAACGCATTCCTGACCAAGGAAAACGTGGGTAACTAATCCCACCGATCACGCTACAGGAGCGCGGGGTTTCTCCGCGCTTCCTTTGTCCAATGCTGTCCAGGATGTCCCTCTATGGCTTATCTTGAAATGCGCGGCCTCGGCAGGGATTTTCCCGGTGTGACCGCTCTGGATGGGGTCGATCTCCAGATTGAGCTCGGACGCACCCATATTCTTGCTGGCGAGAACGGCGCGGGTAAATCCACCCTCGTGAAAATTCTGACCGGGACCGATCACGCATCGCGCGGTCAGGTTCTGATCGATGGGCGCGATCCTGCGTCCGATCCGACGCTCTATAAGAATGTGGCCTATGTCCCGCAGGAACTGACTCTGTTTCCGCAGATGAGCGTAGCCGAAAACCTGTTCATGCCATTCAGCCGGACAGGTCATGGCGGTTTTTTGGTCAATCGCACGGCGTTGATGGAAGAGGCCAAGACATATCTCGACCGGTTCGGTATCGAGGCGCATCCGCATCAGCTGGTTGCCAATATATCGGTATCCGACCAGCAGCTTTTGCAAATTGCGCGGGCCTGCACCAATTCTCAGATGAAGGTTCTCATTCTGGACGAACCGACATCGTCACTGACGCGTGTCGAGGTGGAGCGCGTTTTCAAGGTTATTCGAAGCCTGCTCGATCGTGACCATGCGATTGTCTTCATCAGTCACAAGATGGATGAAGTCTTCCAGATCGGTGATGATTACACGGTCCTTCGCAATGGCACAAAGATTGAGAGCGGCAAGATCAGCGACGTGACGGAGGCGGATCTCATCCGCGCCATGTCTGGTTGCGATCTCGCGCTGGACGAGCATTTCCGACCGACGGGCGAGATCGCCGCGCCGTTCATGGAAGTTCGTGCACTTTCGGGCCCACCATTTGATGACGTCTGCTTCGATCTGCGTTAGGGCGAAGTTCTCGGTCTTGCCGGACTGGTCGGCGCTGGGCGTTCGGAAGTCATGCAAACCATCTTCGGATTTCTCAAGGCGCGCGCCGGAAGCGTGACGGTCGAAGGCAAGGATTGGGCATTGAACGACACGTCGCGTTCCGTGGCCGGCGGCATGCTCTATCTTTCGGAAGAGCGCAAGCATCACGGGATTTTCCCGCTGCTGTCGCTGCGCGAGAATATCGGTCTGTCCGTGCTTTCACTGACCAGCGGCTCGCTCGGCATCAATGACCGCCGCGAACGTAACATTGTTCAAAAAATCATCGACGATTACGGTATTCGCACCTCCGGCATGGGCAAGCGCATATCGCAACTTTCAGGCGGTAATCAGCAAAAGGCGATTATCGGGCGCGCCATGGCAACGCGGCCGCGCGTGCTGATCTTCGATGAACCGACCAAGGGCATCGATATCCGCACCAAAACCGAAATCTATCGCATCATGAAGAATCTGGCCGAGGAAGGCGTGGGCGTCATCCTGGTTTCCTCGGAACTGAACGAACTCAAGAAATGCGCAAGCCGTATCATCACGATGCACAACGGGCGCATTACCGGCGAGTACGACGCCACCGAAACCAACAACGAAACACTCGTAGGCGCGATCTTTGGAACAGAGGTAAAAGCCGATGCAAACTAAACCGCTTTCCAACTTGATACGCACGCCGCTTGCAGGCGTCTTCTTTGCCCTGCTGGTGATTTTCGTCCTGTCGGCGGTGATTTCACCTTACTTCCTCACGCCATATAACCTTTCCGTCGTGGCACGCGGATTGGCCTTTGTGGGGCTCATTACCATTGCCCAGTCCATGCTCATGGTGTTGGGAGAACTTGATCTGTCGCTTGGCGTCATTGGCGGCCTGTGCGGCGTCGTCTCCGGTATTCTGATGGTCAAATTGGGAATCGAACCATATACCGCCATGCTTTTGGCGCTGTGTTTGGGCGCTTGCCTCGGCCTGCTCAACGGCTTGCTGGTTACCGTTCTCGGCTTGCATTCGCTGGTTCTCACTATCGGTACGGCGGGTATTTTCGGCGGCGCTAATCTGGTGCTGACGCGTGGTGTCGCGATTACCGGCATACCGCGTGAGGTACAGTTTTTGGGACGTGGCGACCTCTTCGGCGTTCCGGTGCCGTTTCTGGTGATGATCGCCGCACTTCTGGTTGCAACCTTCGTAATGCTGAAAACGCCGTTCGGTCGCTATATGTATGCCATTGGCAACAACCGCGACGGTGCACGTATGCTGGGTATCCGCGTCAACAAGGTACGCCTTCTGGTGTTCGTCGTGGCGGGCGCCATCGCGGCACTGGCCGGCGTGTTGATGGTGGCGCGTCTGGGAACGGCGCAACCGTCCATCGGCGATAGCTGGGTTCTGGCCCCGATTGCAGCCTCTGTCATTGGTGGTGTCGCCACCACGGGTGGCATCGGCAGCCCGATTGGAGCGATCCTTGGCGCGGGTATCATCGCCATCATCGAAAACATCATCGTGCTGTTTGGCGTCTCGCCGTACTGGCAGGGGATTGTGTCCGGTGCGATTGTGGTTCTCGCTATTTCCTTTGATGCAATCTCGCGCCGCTATCTGCGACGCGATGTCAACTAAATCCGCCGCTGAAGTTTGATGAGAGATACGAAAATGAATGAACAGGTCAGAACCAAAAAGCTGATTAATGCGCCGGAAAACATCATTGCGGAATTGATTGAAGGCATGGTTGGCGCTCATCCGGATATGCTGCGTGTCGAAGGCGAGACCGGTCGGGCCGTGGTGGCCGTTGATGGGCCTCGCGACGGCAAAGTTGGTATTGTTGTGGGTGGGGGCTCGGGACATGAGCCTGCCTTTGCCGGGTACGTCGGTCGCGGACTGGCCGATGCCGCAGCGGTTGGCAATATTTTTGCCTCGCCATCGCCATCGCATATTGCTGAAGCGGCGCGCGCGGCAGATGGCGGTGTAGGCGTTCTCATGCTTTACGGCAATTACACCGGCGATGTGCTCAACTTCACAATGGCTGCGGAAGAGCTGGCGCAAAACGGGATGGATGTGCGCCATGTGGCTGTTGCCGACGACGTGGCCTCCGCACCGCTTGACCGGAAGACGGAACGGCGCGGCATTGCAGGCGATTTCTTCGTCTTCAAGGTTGCCGGTGCCGCCGCGGATCTCGGTGAACCTCTGGCGCGCGTTGAAGCATTTGCGCAGGCGGCGAACGAAGCGACACGCTCGATGGGTGTTGCGCTGAGCCCATGTTCCTTGCCACAGACCGGCAAGCCGAATTTCACCATCGGCGACGAGGATATGGAAATCGGCATGGGGCTGCATGGCGAGCCGGGTATCCGTCGCGAAAAACTTGCGCCTGCCGATGCTGTTACTGACGAATTGATGGCGTCCATACTGGAGGAACTGGCTCTCAAGCGTGGTGACCGTGTTGCGGTTCTGGTCAACGGACTTGGTGCGACATCGCAGATCGAGCTCTATCTGGTTTTCCGCCGCGTCAAGCAGTTGCTGGATGGCAAGGGCGTGAGCATCCACGCGTCCTGGGTGGGCGAATATGCAACATCGCTCGAAATGGCTGGCGCTTCCATTACGCTGATGAAGCTCGACGATACATTGCAGGCGCTGCTCGACCATCCGTGTCATACGCCTGCGCTGACGGTCGGTGCCGTGCAGCCCAAGGAGCGTCTGGCCAGTCGCAGCCAAAAGGTGGAGCATGCCGCAGAAACTCGCGATCCTGCCCAAGACGCGCCGCGTGAGTTGATCAAGGATGGTGATGTGACGCCAGCCATTTTCAAGATCATGATGGCCAATGTCGGCGAGCAAATCATCGCCGAGAAAAACTGGCTATCGGAGCTGGACGGCGTTATCGGCGACGGCGATCATGGCATCACGATGGAAATCGGCTGGAAGGCAGTGCAGCACGCGCTGGAAGACGCGCCGGAAGACGAAACCATCGAAGCCATCTGCAAGCGCATGGCCAAGGCGTTTCTCGATGCAGTGGGCGCATCCTCGGGGCCGCTCTACGCGACGGCATTCCTGCGCGCTGGAACTGCGGTCAGCAACCGGTTGAACCTTGATGGTGCGGGCATGGCCGATTGGCTGGCAGCGGCGTGTCAGGGCATTCGCGATCGTGGTCGCGCGGAACCGGGCGACAAGACCATGATCGATGCATGGGTTCCGGCTGTCGCTGCCGCTGCGGAGGCCGTAAAGCAGGGCCGCTCGACGCTGGATGTCCTCCTTGCGGCCCGCAAGGGTGCAGAGGCTGGTATGCAATCGACGGCTGCCATGGAATCGCGTCGCGGTCGTTCCGCAAAACTCGGTGAGCGTTCCGTTGGCCATATCGACCCCGGCGCAGCATCGACATTTGTGACGCTGCGCGCCATGACGGAAGCCTTGCAGAGCACCGCGAAGAAATAAGCAATTGCTTGCAGGGGTTGCTTAACGCGGCCCCTGCAACAAAGCCCGGGCGACGCCTTCATTGGTGACGAGGCGATTGACATATCCGCCGCGCAATATGGCGCGGATGATTGGAATTTTATTGAGACCACCAGAAACAAGAACCGAGACGGGTTTGAGTTTCAGCTTGTCCGGCGGCAGAGCGATAATTGAATCATTGAGAAAATGTTCGATCGGTCGTCCCCGAGCGTCGAGAAAGCAGCCCATGAATTCTCCGACTGCGCCAAGTTTCAGCACCGTATCGAGATTATCTTTGACAACCCGGATATGTGTCAGCGACGTTTCTTGCGTCAGCGGGCCGCACGAAACAAGCCCGATATCGGCAATCTCAGTTCTGGCCAGAACATCGGTCAGCTCATCATTGAGCAGCAGCGCATTGCGGCTTTCCGGGTTTGCGCAATAGATCGGCGCGGTCAGGTAGTGACATTCCACGCCCAATGCGCGGGCAAAATCCGTTGCCACTTCGAACGTGTTTGTCGCTGAACCGCTGGTGACGCCGCCTGTTAATCCGACAACCCAGCTCTCGGGCTTGGGACGCAGATGGAGCCTGCGAACCGCAAAGCTCAAGGTTCTGCCAGAGCCGATCCCGACGCCCATGTCGCGCCCTTCAATCAGTTCCGACGCCATTGTGCCTGCGGCTTCGCCGATAACCCGCTTCTGCTCGATATAATCGTTGAGATCGGGCACGACGACCGCCTCGACCAGATCGTATCGCGCCGCAACCTTCTCAGCCAGTTCAATGCAGTCGGTCAATGGCAGGTTGACGTTGACCTGCACCTGTCCCGACTCGCGCACATGCCCGATGATCTTGTTGACCTTGAGCCGGGTTATGTTCATCCGCTGTGCAATTTCTTGCTGCGTCTGCCCACCGATAAAATAGAGCCAGGCAACGCGCGCGCGTTCCAGCTCGTCATCCAGCGATCCGAAATCCTCGTTCATTTCCGTGCCTTGCACATTGCGCGCGCCTTCAGCTGCCATCCGTCTCGAAACAGTATCTCCACTCATAGCAGGCATATCAATGCTGGCAACCGGCCAGTTTCGCAAAGGCAGGACGCTTGTTCAGGCATGGAATGGAACATGACTTCTTTCAAAGGCGGTATCGGGCACAATGAGGCGGCGAATCGCTTTGCAACATGATGCGGCCCGGAATCTCCGGAAAGGAGCGGTGTCGCCGAAACATAATGATTACAAGGAGATGGCTAATTGCCAACGATCACGAAATAAAAAAATTGAACACAAAATCACATTTAAATCGTTATAATGTTATAGCCACGTTGTTAATATCTCAGGATGATGTTAGTGGGCTCAGGCCTGCTGACCTTTCTCACGAATATGCGTGCGGCAGGCAAAAAATCAGTGATTGGCAAGGAGGTTGCCGCCATGAATTTCGCCTCGCCCTTATCCGACATGCTGCAACTGGCAAACTGCATCGGAGAGAAAGTGATTGGCACGAACTGCTTCGGCGCTTCCGCGTCGATGCACGGCGAAATTTCTTCTGGAGCAAGGTGAATAATAATGGCTGGCAATTTTGCGCCGCTGGTTCTGGCTGGCGATAATGACTGCATCGAGGCTGATACCGTTGGAGACTATCTCGATGGCTGGGCAGGGCAAGATGTTCTGCGACTGGCGACAGCCAATGCGATCAAGGCCATTCTGGCCGGATCGAGCAGGCTTGCCGGGCGCATTGCACGCGGTTCGTTGCCGGGTGATCCGGGCAAGCTCGTCGGTGTCAACAGCGATCAGGATCAGCAGAAAAGCATTGATGTCGGTTCGCACAATCTGTTTGTTGATTTGCTGATCGAAGCGGGTGCGGCCTCCGTTTTATCGGAAGAAGCCGATCTGCCCGTGGCAGGCAAGGCTGATGGTCTGATTGCGGTTGCCATCGACCCGCTGGACGGTTCCGGCAATGTTGGTCTCGGCGCGCCGCTTGGCACGATTTTCTCGTTCTTCCCCGCTGATACGGACGAACCCTTCCTGCAGCCGGGCAACAGGCAGATTGCAGCAGGCTATGTATCCTACGGCAATTCTGTCGATCTCTGCTTTTCGGTTGGCGATGGCGTGATTTTCGCCACCTTCGATCCGGCGAGCGAACTATTCCAGATTACGCGCCGCAACGTGACCCTGCCAGAACGCGCGTCGGATATTGCGTTCAATGCATCCGTTCAGCGGCATCTTTCTGCGGGCATGCAGGCCTATGTGAATGACGTCTTCCTCGGTAAGGACGGGCCGCGCGGTCGCAATTTCAACATGCGCTGGCTCGGCGCGGCCGTTGGCGACATGCATCGCATCATGCAGCGCGGCGGCCTCTTCTTCTATGTGGATGATCGCCGTGCGGGCTACGAAAAGGGCCGCCTGCGGCTCGTTTATGAAGCAAATCCGATCGCTTTCCTTTGCCGGGAAGCAGGCGGAAAAGCAACCAACGGTTCGACCGCTATTCTTGATATTCTGCCGCAATCCTACCATGAGCGAAGCGCGCTCGTGTTTGGCGTTGCTGAAGAGGTGGATGTTCTGGGTGAATATTACGCGCGTGAGCGCATCTGACCGCGACTGGTAGGGAGACTGAAAAATGGCACGCATCACACTGCGTCAATTGCTCGATCATGCAGCCGAAAAAGGCTATGGCGTTCCGGCATTCAACATCAACAATATGGAGCAGGCGCTGGCGATCATGGAAGCGGCAAATGCCGTCGATGCGCCGGTTATCTTGCAGGCATCCCGCGGTGCGCGTTCTTATGCCAATGATATCATGCTCCGCCACATGATGGATGCAGTGACGGAAATCTATCCGCATATTCCGGTTTGCGTCCATCTCGATCACGGCAATGAAGCTGCTACCTGCATGACGGCCATCCAGGCCGGGTTCACCTCGGTGATGATGGACGGCTCGCTTAAAGCTGACGGCAAGACGCCTGCCGATTGGGACTATAACGTCTCGGTCACCCGCCGCGTCAGCGAAATGTCGCATCTCGGCGGTATTTCGGTGGAAGGTGAACTGGGCGTTCTCGGTTCGCTGGAAACCGGCATGGGTGATGCGGAAGACGGCCACGGCGCGGAAGGCAAGCTCTCGCACGATCAGCTTCTGACCGATCCGGATGAAGCGGTGAAATTCGTCCGCGAAACCAAGGTCGATGCACTGGCAATTGCCATGGGCACCTCGCACGGCGCATATAAGTTCAGCCGCAAGCCGGACGGTTCCGTGCTGGCCATGAATGTGATCGAAGAAATTCATCGCAAGCTGCCGAACACGCATCTTGTCATGCATGGTTCGTCGTCTGTGCCGGAAGACCTTCAGGAAATCATCAACAAGTTCGGCGGCAAGATGAAGCCGACCTGGGGTGTGCCGGTCGAGGAAATCCAGCGCGGCATCAAGCACGGTGTGCGCAAGATCAATATCGACACGGATAACCGCATGGCAATGACCGGCCAGATCCGCCGCATCCTGCAGGAAGACCCAAGCGAGTTCGACCCGCGCAAATATCTGAAGCCAGCGATGGCCGCGATGACCAAGCTTTGCAAGGATCGTTTCGAGCAGTTCGGCACCGCCGGACATGCATCTTCGATCCGTCCGATCCCGCTAGCCGATATGGCGAAGCGCTATCTTGATGGTTCTCTCGATCCGAAATTCAGCTAAGCTTTTTAGCTTGCTGTAAAAATAAAAGCGGACGGTTTCCCGTCCGCTTTTTTTGTCATGTCCTGACGAATAAATCAGCACTTGTTGTACTTGGCGTCGACATCGTTGATGGCGTTCACGTTTCCAGCCGAGCGACCGTTTTCGTCAAAGGTCTGGGCGAGGAATGCATCGGCGATGGTCTTGGCGACTTCCGATCCGATCACGCGCGCGCCCATGGTGATGATCTGGGCGTTGTTCGACAAGGCGGCGCGTTCAGCCGAATAGGTGTCATGCGTCAGCGCTGCGCGAATGCCGGGAACCTTGTTGGCCGCGATGCAGACGCCGATACCGGTGCCACAGACGAGAATGGCGCGGTCATAGGTGCCGTCCAGAACAGCCGATGCAACGCGGTCGGAAAGATTGGCGTAGAACGCGTCGGCGCCAGCCTCGGTGCGCGAGATTTCCGAAACCTCGAAACGGTCCTTGAGGTGGTCGGCGAGAACCTTGGCCAGACCTTCGCCAGCGCTGTCTCCTGCTACTGCAATTTTCATGATCTCACTCCTTAACTAGTCTGAATTCTCAATTCACTTGAATCTTGGCTGCGCATTTGGCCAGAATGTCGAGATAGCCCTCGACGTTCCAGGCGGAGCGTCCGATGAAGAGGCCATCAATATGCGGGCAGGCGATCAGTTCTTCGCAGTTGCCGGGATTGACTGAGCCGCCGTAAAGGCAGGGAACGCGGCGGCCGAGAATGCCTTCAGCGACGGCGATAATTTCTGCCTGTCGGGCATCGGCATAGTCGGCGGAAGCGGGAATGCCGTTTTCGCCGATGGCCCAGACGGGCTCATAAGCGAACAGGATTTCGGGCTGCTTTTGCTCGTCCGACAATTTGGACAGCGCGCCGCGCACTTCTTCCGCGAGAACCTCTGCCGCCCGACCGCTTTCACGGTCCTCCAAGGTCTCGCCGATGCAGATCAGCGGGATCAGCCCGTGGCGCACCGCAGCTTCAACCTTGAGGCCAACAGTCTCGTTGGTCTCGCCGAAATGCTCGCGCCGCTCGGAATGGCCGAGTTCCACAATGTCGAGATTGCAGTCTTTGAGCATCAGCGGAGAAATTTCACCGGTCCATGCGCCTTTATCAGCCCAATGCATGTTTTGTGCGCCGACCTTTACGGATGTGTCGGACAGGATTTCCTTCACTTCGCGCACAGCCGTGAACGGTGGAATGATGAAACGCTGAATATCAGCTGATCGTTCGCCGTCAGCGGCCTTCAGCGCGTCGGCAAAGGCCCGCGCTTCCGCCAGCGTCTTGTTCATTTTCCAGCTCGTTCCAACCCAAAATCTGGCCATGCCCAAATGCTCTTTCCTAGTCTGCTATTGTCAGTTTGATCCCAGCCTGTTCGAGCTCGGCTGTGATTTCGCGGCCAGGGGATGTATCGGTGATGATGGCATCGAAATCGGCGAGGTCGGCCATGACATGTAACGCGGGACGCCCGAAGCGCTGATGATTGACCAGAAGGCAGGTGCGTGTCGCCGAAGCGGTCATTGCGCGTTTGGTGCGCACAACATTTTCGTCCATATGGTAGACGAGCCTGCCATTGACGGCGGGTGTCGAAATGAACGCGATGTCGGCACTCAGATGCGACAGTGCCTCTTCCGTCAGCAGGCCGAAAAAAGCGTTGAACTTGGGCGAGAAAACACCGCCGAGAGCAATGAGATTGATCCCGCTTTCGCCTTTCAGCTCATCGATGATGACCGCGTTATTGGTGATGACGGTCAGCGGCCGCTTTTCGGGAAAAAGCCCGCCCAGAACCGCAGCCGTGGAACCGTCATTGATCATGACGGTCATGCCCGGCTCGATCAGTTCCAGTGCCGCTCTGGCCATCTGAAGCTTGGCTTCATTGTCCTGGCGCACGCGAAATCGAAAATCGCTTTCGAATTGCGAGCCTGCATCCATTGTCGCGCCGCCACGAACCTTGCGCAAAACACCAGATTCTTCCAGCGAATCCAGATCGCGATGGATTGTCATTTTGGACACGGCAAAGCGATCCGACAGATCGTCAAGATCGACGGACTGATTTTCAATCAGTAAATTTATGATCGCCTGTCTTCTGTCGTCGCGCTTCACGCTTGTGTCCGATCTGTCTCGCGAAACATTCAACGACGATAAATCACAAAATCACAAAAAAATCTACAATAAATGTGATTTTGTGACATTTTCACGTTCGCTATTCGACGAGGAATTTGGCTGTGCGCTCATCGGTAATCAGGCCGTAAAGACGCCCGCTTTTCAGGACTGCTCGAATGGCTTCGGCTTTCGGCAAGCCGCCCGCAAGGGCGATAATGCGGCTCATATCCGCGTTTTCAACCGACGCGGCGATGGTGCGTGCGGTGAGACCGGTTACCAGTCGCTTGCCATTAGCATCGAAGAAATGTCCGAGCATTTCGCCGACGCCACCGAGATAGGCGATTTCTTCGACTTCGGCGAGTTCGATCATGCCGGATGTCACGAGTTGCGCCTGCGAATCCACAGTGCCGATCCCGACTATTTTCAATTCTGCCCGGCATCCCATATCGAAAACAGTGGTGACGCCGCGCTGGGCAAGCAGCACTTCGCGATCTTCAGCCGTGTTGGCGAAGAACGGCACCGGCATCACATAAGCGGGCATGCCGGTTTTTTCCGCGATGCGATGCATCACGTCATGGGGATTGGCGGCGAAATTGCGTGTAAGGCCGCCGAGAAGCGAGACAAAGCGCAAATCATTTGCCACAACGCGCGGCATATAGTTGACCGCAGCCGACAGGGTGCGGCCATGGCCGATACCGATTACCTCATGGTCGCCATGTTCGATTTCGCGGCGAAGAAAATCCGCGCCCGCGTGGCCAAGCGCGGTGAGGGGCAGGCCTTCCTCACCGATATCGGGTACGACTTCGCAATAATCGAGATCGTATCGATCTGCGAGACGGTTCTCCAGATCGATACACTCGGTAATGTCGCCGTCGATGGTGACCTTGACGGCACCATCCGCAACCGCCTTGGCGATGAGACGATGCGCCTTCACGGAAGGTAGCCCGAGGCGCTTGGCAACAGCCGACTGGGTCATGCCTGCAACAAAGTGGAGCCAGGCTGCACGAAGGGCGAGGGAATCGTCTGCATCTGCCATTTCGAGCTGTCCGGTCCCTTCGCAGGTCAGGCGCGTTTTAATCTGATCTTATCAGAGGCGCGCGCCTTAAGGTCTTTCACTTGAAGCATTATCCTGTCGAACGTCGTGGTGCTTCGGTCGGATTCTGCCGTTCTTTATATCTTCAAATCCTTGACGCCGGTGTCAATGTGCGGGGCCCAGAAAGCCACACTTTCCGCAATCTGCGGAATGACTTCGCGGTCGTTCGGTTCGCGTTCCTTGAATGAAAGTTCAAGGCAGATTTCATTGTCTTGGGCACCGCCCTCGGCGAAAGCCTTCAGCAAAGGTTCCGGCTGAATGCGACCCTTGGCGTTGAAGGCCGCGGTGAACGGACGATGGCCGCCCTTATCCATCAGGCTCTGCTTGATGTGGATGATCGGCGAAACTTTTGGCACCGCGCGTGCCCAGGCATAGGGGTCAAAGTCGTCCGGATTGGCCGATGTGACATCGCCGTGGTCGATATCCGCCATCATCCACATCGGGATCGTCATATGTGCAGCGGTCAGGCGATCCTGAAGTTGCATGCATTCGGCGATGGTTTCGCCGAATTCCCGACCGATACTCATCGGCTCCCAGAACACATAATCCAAACCGGTACCGGCTGCATGGTCGGCCACTTCCGCCCAGCAGTCGATTGCAATGTCTATAAGCTCCTCGCGACGCGCGGGATTGTCAAAGTCTTTATAGGTGAAGATCGCAAACTGTGTGCCGACCGATTTGCCGCCAAGGTCGCCGATAATATCGGCAAAGGTCTTGAACCAATCGACATAATAGCGACGCACTTCGCTGTCGGGATGGCCGAAGTGATTGAGGCGACCATAGGGCCCTGTCATGCCCGATGTTACGCGAACGCCTGTTCGCTGCAGGGCTTTGTCCATCGTGCGCGTCAGGCGACGGATCGTGGAGGCCTGCCAGCTGGGATTGATGAATTCATGGGTCAGCTGAAGATCGCGCAGGCGGAGATCGCGGGCCACTGTTTCGATTAGATCATCAGGCTCGGCAAAGCGATTGACCAGCGGGTTGGTGTTCAAAGAGAGCGTAAGGGCCATGTCGTCCTCAGGCAGCAATATGTGTGTTGTCGAACCACTCCGTGACGGCAGCGCGTTCGGCTTCAGTCAGATGCAGGTAGTGCTTGGTGCGGCGGTAGAGAATATCTTGTGCCGTCTTCGCCCATTCCTTTGCGATCAGATAGCGAATTTCGGCCTCGTAAAGATTGCCGCCAAAATGGCGGCCAAGACCTGAAAGTCCAGCCGCACCGGCGACGACATCCTTGGTCCGCGCGCCATAAAGGCGACCGTAATGGTGCACAAGCTGACGGGGCATCCAAGGATAGCTGTCGCGCAAACTATTGGCGAAGGTTTCGTAATCGGCGTTGGGTATTTCACCGCCGGGTAGCGGCGCGCCATGAGTCCAGTCGCCCCCCATATTGGGGAAAATATGCCTCAGGCGATGCATGCCCCGCTCGGCCAATTCTCGGAATGTCGTGATTTTACCGCCGAACACGTTCAGAAGGGGCGCATCGTTGGTTTCATCCAGGTCGAAGACATAGTCGCGTGTGACAGCCGAAGGGTTGCCCTTGCCGTCATCGAACAATGGGCGCACGCCTGAGAATGCGTGCAACACATCTTCCCGGCGCAGCTTTTCCTTGAAATAGCGGTTCACCGCGGCGAGCAGATAATCGATTTCCTTTTCATCTGCGGCAACGTCTTCCGCGCGGCCCTCATAGGCAATGTCTGTGGTGCCGATCAGCGCCTTGTCGCCTTCATAAGGGTTGATGAAAATCACGCGCTTGTCGTGGTTCTGAACGAGATAGGCATTCGAACCGGCCCAGAATTTGGGCACGATGATATGGCTACCCTTGACCAGACGCACATTCCGGCTTGAGTTCGATCCGGCCACATTGTGGATAACATCCGTTACCCAGGGGCCTGCGCAATTGACGATGCAGCGGGCGCGGAAGCTGCGGTTTTTGCCTGTATCGCGGTTGCGCGTTTCAACGATCCAGCCGCCTTTTTCGCGGCGCGCCGACACAACCGGCGTGCGGGTGAGGATGGTCGCTCCTTTTTCAGCGGCGCCCAGCGCATTGAGCGCGACAAGCCGGGCGTCATCGACCCAACAGTCTGAATATTCGAAGCCCTTGGTATATTGGTCGAGGATCGGTGTGCCTTCCGGGTCGCGCCTGAGATCGAGCGTGCGGGTGCCGGGAAGTTTCTTGCGTCCGCCGAGATGATCGTAGAGAAACAAGCCAAGCCGCACGAGCCAAGCCGGACGATCCTGCGGGCTGTGGGGCAAAACGAAACGCATCGGCCAGATGATGTGCGGCGCCGCGTTGAGCAGCACTTCGCGTTCGATCAGCGCTTCCCGAACAAGACGGAATTCGTAATATTCCAGATAGCGCAGGCCGCCATGGACAAGTTTACCGGAACGTGACGAAGTGCCTTCCGCCAGATCGTCCTTTTCGGCCAGAACGACCTTGAGACCGCGCCCGGCAGCATCGCGCGCAACGCCTGCGCCATTGATGCCGCCGCCAATCACAAACAGGTCACAAGTTTCCGTCTCAGCCATTGCATGCTCCTTGGAATGCCGATGTTTCGGCACGTCTCATCATATTGCGCCAATCCGCCCGGCCTTACCTGTCGGCGGCCAGTTGGTCCCAAACCGGCGCCAGCGCCAGCCGGGATTCCCGATAGGCGAGATAAAGCTCTTCATAATGCCGTGCGCGAGAAGCGTCGGGTGCTTCCGGGGTTCCGAGCAGAGGCTCCACCCATTCGGCGATACAATCATCCATCGTCGCATAGGCCCCAATGGCGACAGCAGCCATCATTGCTGCACCGGCTGCGCCAGCTTCCTCGCGGGAGGAAACGCGAACCGGCGCATTGACGGAAGCGCTGAGTGTGCTGCGCAAAGCGCGTGATCGCGCGGCGCCGCCCGTGATGCGCAGTTCGGCTGGCATGTCGCCCATGGCGGCATAACAGTCGCGCGTTGCCATGCCCAGTCCTTCGACCACGGATCGCACCAGTTCGGGGAAACGATCACGGCTCGAAAGACCGATGAGGCTTGCGCGCGCGCTGGCATTGACGAAAGGTCCGCGTTCTCCTGCCTCTGAAATATACGGATGATAGAGGATTGCACCCGGGCGGCTTGCATTGAACCATACGTCGAGGCGCGGGATAAGGTCATTCAGCGAAACAGGCTTGTCCGGTGTGGACATGAGGTCGGCGGCCACCTGCAATATCCAGTCGATATTGATCGTCGCGCCCATATTGGTCTGAACTTGCGTCACAATGCCGGGAATTGGCAATGCGATAACATAGCCGGTGCCTTCCCGATTGAGGTGAATGTCTGCGACCCGCTTTGCGCGCATATGCACGCCTGTGGAGCCAATGGTGGAGCAGCCAGCATCAGAGGCTCCGCCACGAACGCCAGCACCGAGTGCAGTCATGGCCATGTCCACATAGCCGAGGCTGACGGGCGTTCCGGCCAGCAAGCCGGTTGCGGCTGCCGCCTCTGCACTCAACGGATGCATGGTCTGTGTGCCGTCGATGATTTCAGGCAGAAGCTTGCGGCGTTTTTGCAGGCCCAGTGCTTCAATGACGACATCGTCATATTGGCGGTTGCGAAAATTGCCGAAGGTGAAGCTTGCTTCCGATGGGTCGGTGGCCCGAATGCCGGTGAGGTTCAGATAGAGCCAGTCCTTGCAGTGAAGCGCGACCTCGGTCTGGTCGAGCAGTTCTGGCGCAACGCTATCCATATGCGCCATCTGCGAGCCTTGTTGGCATGTATTGAGCCCCGTGCCTGTCGCTTCGAAGCGCGCACGGTTCATGGGGCCAGCGGCAAGCCGCGTCACCGTTGTGGCGGCGCGCGCGTCGAGCCATATCCAGGCGTCAGTTACGGGCTGGTTGTTCTTGCCGACCAGCCAAGTGCCGTCGCCCTGGCCGGTGACGGCGATCGCCGCCGCGCGCTCGCGCAGGTTGGGAACTTTTTCTGCAAGGCCGAGCAGGGCGCTGGCGCAATCTTTCCAGGTTTGTGACAGGGACTGGGTCACTGCACCGTGATCGCCGGTATCGTATTTGTTGCGTACGGCGGCAGACTCGATCTGGTGTCCGTTGAAATCAAACGCGACTGCTTTGAGAACGGATGTGCCAGCATCGATCCCGATGATGAGATCACCTTTATGACGCATGGCCGCTACACGTATTTATCGACATCTGGATTCCTCCCGCGACTGAAATGCGTCGCCGCAACCCTGTTTTTAATGAAATCGGGCATTCGCGTTTAACTGAGATAACATAGCAGTTCGGCAATGTCTGTAAAATTTTTATGTATACGAATTATTTTTCACAAACTTGTTAGCCGAAGGGAAACCACTTCGAGAAGTGAGACGATTTTCGACCCTTTGGCAGCAGGAAAGCGTTCGCGTAGGATGAAATAATATATTGAAATATAATAGTATTTTGATGAATCGATCTGAGCGAAGCTTAAGCCTAGATCCGGACGTCAACAGCCGCGATGGCTTTTAAATATGTGGATTGAGACAGTCGTTTCTGGTGCCATAACGGGCGGATTTCTCGCCGAAACACGAACTTCCTCTGCCTGTTCCAAAACATCGGATTGACAGTTATCTATGTTTATAACATCATAATTGGAGTTAATAACACGTCGCTATCATAATGCATGGGGCGATGCCTGTTTCCAGTAGGCACGGAGGAGCGGAGCCCTGGGACCGCGTGGAGGATGTCATGATTTTGTCCGTTGTCCCGGTTGCCGCGCGAGTGGAGAATTTCGCTGGCCCGATCTGACCGCAGGGCTATTCGCAAACAGGTGAGTGTTCACGGCGGCCAGAACTGGCCGCGATCCGTTCCGACAATTCGGCAGGTTTGAATAATGAGTGCACAGACTAATCAAGTTTCGCGAGCTTCGCCCAAGCAAATCCGCGCCATTCTTTGGAGTGTGATTGCGGCTGTGGTCGTTATAGGCGCGATTGGCTTCGATACGAAGATCGTCAAGATCGGTTCTGATTCCGATGTGCGTCAGCAGGCATTTTCGCCTGAGGCTTATGGCGCTTCAGAGTTTCCGAAGGTGAAGTCGAGCATTATCGAACGTGCCGCCGATGCAGCCGAAGTTGGAACGGCGCTTGCAGCCGACAAGACTGCGGCAGGTAAAAAATATGGTGTTGGCAGCGTCAATCCAGTCATTCCTGTGAAGTTCACCGGCGTCGTTGAAGAGCGCAAATCGAACTATAATGTGATCAAGGTTGATGGCTTGCCAGAAGGTATGGCGATCCGGGTCCAGACCGGTCCCGCCGTCAATGGCACGGATTTGCGCGATGCGACCGGCACAATCGAATTTGGTCAGTTCAAGAACCAGATCGAGTTCCAGAATGCAGGTTCTGCGCTCAACAACGAAATGAAGAAGCAGGTTCTGCAAGGCGTGGATGCCGACAATCTCGTCGGCAAGACGGTTTCGGTGACCGGCGTGTTCAAGCTCGTCAATCCAAAGAACTGGCTCGTGACGCCGGTAGAGTTCGCAGTCAAATGAGCGCGGCACCAACAATCGAAAATCCCGGAATTGAAGGCAAGAACGGTGATGTCGTTCTGGCCGCGCAGAATGTCGCCAAATCCTATGGCCGCATTCACGCTCTCAAGGGTGTGAATTTCGAGATACGTCGCGGCCAGGTCACCACGCTTTTCGGCGAAAACGGCGCCGGCAAGTCGACTTTGATGAAGGTGCTGTCGGGAGTTATTCAGCCGACATCCGGCACGATTGTGCTGGACGGCGAACCGGTGACATTCAATTCGTCGACGGAAGCGCGTGACCGAGGCATCTCGATCATCCATCAGGAACTGAGCCTCGCACCCAACATGAATGTGCGTGACAATATCTTCATGGGGCGTGAAATCCGCACGCCCACCGGCGTAAATTTCGCCGAAGAAGAACGCCTCACGCGCGAACTCATGAAGGAACTGGAAGAAGATATCGACCCGCTGACACCGGTAGAAGAGTTGCGTCTCGGCCAGCAGCAGATTGTGGAAATCGCCCGGGCTCTTTCGGTCAATTCCCGCATTCTCATCATGGATGAACCGACCTCCGCATTGAGTGCATCTGAAGTCGAGGTGCTGTTCAAGGTCATCCGCGATCTGACATCGCGTGGCGTTGCGATTGTCTATATCTCGCACCATCTCGAAGAAGCGCTACAGATCACCAATCATGCCGTCGTGCTGCGCGATGGAACGATGACGGCCTATGCGCCGCGCAACGAAATCGATCTGGAATGGATCGTTCGTAACATGGTGGGTGAGAATTTCGATCTTGGGTCTCCTCCAACCGGATATGAATGGGGGGACGTTGCTCTTTCCGTAGAGAACCTGACGGTTCCAGATCCTGCTGGTGCGGATTTCGCGCTGGTCGATCGGCTGTCGCTCGATGTGCGGGCAGGCGAAATCGTTTGCATCTATGGGCTGATGGGTGCGGGCCGCACCGAGCTTCTGGAAACGGTTGCCGGTCGTTTGAAGGCCAGTGACGGTCGTGTGCTTCTCAAGGGCATCGACGTCTCGGGACTTTCCATCGCCCAACGCATCGAAAAGGGGCTGGTTCTGGTTCCGGAAGATCGCCAGCGTGATGGTCTGGTCCAGACGATGACTGTCGGAAAGAACCTGTCACTGGCCAGCATAGCCGAGATCACCAAAGGCCTCTTCACGTCCCGAAAGAGCGAGAAGAACATCATCGATCAGTCGATCAAGAATGTTCATATCAAGACCGATGGCGGTGATGCGGCGATTGGCTCGCTGTCCGGCGGCAATCAGCAGAAGGTCGTGATCGGCAAGATGCTGGCCACCGAGCCCGAAGTGATCCTGCTGGATGAACCGAGCCGGGGCATCGACATCGGCGCGAAGGCCGAGGTGTTCAAGTTGCTGGCCGAGAAAGCCAAGCAGGGGCTGGCGGTCATTTATACGACTTCCGAAGTTGGTGAATGCCTCAGCATTGCTCATCGCATCATCGTCATGCATCGCGGGCGCATCTCAGCCGAATTTGGTTCGGATGTCTCCAAGGAGAAGATCATGGCCGCCTCGGGCGAAGCCATGGTTGGTCATTGAGAAACTGCTGCATGTCTTCGGTTTTCGAGCGGGCATGCGCAAGTCGAAAAGTTCGAGCACCTGATCTGATGTTACCAGATCGCTGGAATGCTTTAGTTATGGAGCACTGATAGAATGTCAGTCACGAGCACAAAAGACAAAGCGGCAACCCCAGGCGGGGCAAAGCGGAAAACCAATATCGTGCATCTGCTGCTCGAAGGTCGTGCATTTTTTGCTTTGATCGCAATCATCGCTGCCTTTTCGTTCCTATCGCCCTATTATTTCACGGTCGACAATTTCCTCATCATGTCTTCGCATGTGGCCATTTTCGGGTTGCTGGCGATTGGCATGTTGCTGGTGATCCTGAATGGCGGCATCGATCTTTCCGTCGGTTCCACACTGGGGCTTGCAGGCGTCGTTGCGGGTTTCCTGATGCAGGGCGTGACGCTGCAGGAATTCGGCATCATTCTGTATTTCCCTGTCTGGGCCGTGGTCATCATCACCTGTGCATTGGGGGCGTTTGTCGGCGCTGTTAATGGCGTGCTGATTGCCTATCTGCGGGTTCCAGCCTTCGTGGCCACGCTTGGCGTGCTCTATTGTGCTCGCGGTGTCGCCTTGCTGATGACGAATGGTCTGACCTACAACAATCTTGGTGGCCGTCCGGAACTGGGGAATACCGGCTTTGATTGGCTCGGTTTCAACACGCTTTTCGGCGTTCCGATTGGCGTTCTGGTTCTGGCTGTGCTGGCGATCATCTGCGCGGTCGTTCTCAATCGCACTGCGTTCGGTCGCTGGCTCTATGCTTCGGGCGGAAACGAGCGGGCGGCAGAACTTTCAGGTGTTCCGGTCAAGCGGGTCAAGATTTCCGTTTATGTGATTTCGGGCATCTGCGCTGCCATTGCCGGTCTCGTCCTGTCGTCGCAGCTGACCTCTGCTGGTCCAACCGCCGGTACAACCTACGAATTGACGGCAATCGCGGCTGTCGTCATCGGCGGCGCGGCGCTGACAGGCGGACGCGGCACCATTCAGGGTACGCTGCTCGGCGCCTTCGTTATCGGCTTCCTCTCCGACGGTCTGGTGATCATCGGCGTATCCTCCTATTGGCAGACCGTCTTTACCGGCGCGGTGATCGTGCTCGCGGTTCTGCTCAACAGCATTCAATACTCCCGACGATAGGAATAGGGCCAGGTCCGATTTCGGATGGGCCGTATTCGAAGGGCGTATCGAAAGGTTCCAAGACGGCGATCAACCTCAAAAGCCTCGCCCAATGGAAATGATACCCGCCGGGCAACCGGCACAACACAAACAATAATGTTACGGGAGTGAGACATGTTTAAGAAGGGTATGCGCGTTCTGTTCGCTGCTGCAGCGGCACTGCCGCTTATCGCCAGCGCTGCCTGGGCTGAAGGTCTGATGACGATCATCGTCAACGACCCTTCGAACCCATACTGGTACACCGAAGGTGAAATCGCCAAGAAGACGGCTGAAGGCCTGGGCTATTCGGCTGTCGTTGGCGGTCACAAGGGCGACACCAACACCGAAAGCAACCTGATCGACACCGCGATAACCAACAAGTCGGTTGCGATCATTCTTGATCCGGCAAATGCTGACGGCTCGGTTGGGGCGGTCAAGCGCGCTGTCGCAGCAGGCATTCCGGTGTTCCTCGTCAACGCCGAAATCAATCAGGAAGGTCTTGCCAAGGCACAGCTCGTTTCCAACAACGCGCAGGGCGCTGCAATCGGCGCAACCCAGTGGGTTGAAAGCGTTGGCGACAAGGGCAAATATGTCGAATTGTTCGGTGCACCATCGGACAACAATGCGGCAACCCGCTCGAATGGTTACGAAACGGTCCTGTCGCAGTATCCGGATCTGGTGAAGGCCGGTAAAGATGTTGCCAACTGGAACCGCACCCAGGGCCACGACAAGATGCAGGCCCTGTTGCAGGCCAATCCCGACATTATCGGTGTCATCTCCGGTAACGACGAAATGGCTCTTGGCGCAATCGCTGCTCTGAAGAAGGCTGGCAAGCTGGAACAGGTCAAGGTCGGCGGTTTCGACGGTTCGCCGGATGCGGTCGCTGCGATCAAGGCCGGTGAGCTTCAGTACACCGTGCTGCAGCCGGTTGCCATTTTCTCGGAAGCTGCCGTCAAGCAGGCTGACAGCTTCATCAAGACCGGCAAGACCGGTGTTGATCAGGAAAAGCAGCTTTTCGATTGCTTCCTGATCACCAAGGATAATGTCGACAAATATACGGCTCCGTTCGTTCTCGAGCAGTAAGAGCATAGACCGGAGCGCCGGCTCTAACCGGCGCTCTGGATATCGTTCCCCTTTTTGTCTGGCGTAGTCCGCCAGAACCTGTCAGTGACAACGAAATAATGGCTGGGAACGGATGGCAGGCATGACGGTGAGCAACAAGGCAAGCATTGACAATCTGATGACAGATCAAGTGCCGAACGACAGTCGGCATGCGCGTCAGCTGGTGCGCCGCCAGCAGATCGCGGAGACTGTGATGGCCGAGGGGTCGATGCGGATCGAAGATTTGACGGAGCGTTTCGGCATCAGCCTGATGACGGCGCATCGTGATGTCGATGAACTTGTCAGCCGGGGACTTTTTCGCAAGACGCGTGGGGTCGTTTCCGCAGCGCCCACCAGCCTGATCGAAGCAAGCGATCTTTACCGGGTGTCGCGGCAGTCGGAAGAAAAGAAACTGATCGCCGAAGCCGCGATGCAATTTGTCGAGCCGGGGCAAGCCATCTTTCTGGATGACTCGACCACTGTTCTGCAAATGGTGCCGCATCTTCAGGCCAAGACGCCTTTGACCGTTATTACCAATTCGCTGATCCTGATGAACGAAGTTCGCGATATGCAGGACATCACGCTGATCGGTCTGGGTGGGCAGCTTTACAACTGGTGCAATGCCTTTGTCGGCGGCATGACGATCCATGAAATCCGTCGCCTGCGTGCCGATGTGGCGTTCATCTCGATCGCCGCAATCACCGACGATCTGTTGTTTCATCAATCGACCGAAATGGTTGAAACCAAAAGAGCGATGCGCGAATGCGCAGCAAAAAGTGTGCTTCTGGCGGACCACACAAAGTTTGAACGGCGCGCTTTGCATAATTTCGGCGCCCTGAGTGATTTCGATGTGGTTATCGTCGATGAAAACACGCCCGAGGCGCATATCGAACATATGCAGTCCCAGGAAATAAATGTCGTCATCGCCCGTTCGGGCGGTCAGAAAGAATAACAAAATCGCGGCGAACGCGTTTTGCCGAGCCTGCATTTACATACCAGGAATACGATCCATGCCCTGCCTGTTGGGAATCGATAGCGGACTGACCGTCACGAAAGCCGTATTGTTCGACATTGACGGCAGGACGCTGTCAGTCGCGCGCCGCCGTGTCGCCCAGTCGTTTCCGCATCCCCGTCACGTCGAGCGTGACATGGACGAATTCTGGAATGCCACCGCGGACGCGATTGCCGAAGCGATTGCCACGAGCGGCAGGCCTGCTTCCGATATTCTGGCCATCGCCACCACTGCTCATGGCGACGGTATTTATATGCTCGACAGTGAACACCGCCCGCTCGGCGCGGGCATTCTGTCGCTGGATAGCCGCGCTGTCGATATTGCGGAAAACTGGGTGAACGGTGCCGTCGCAGAACAGTCCATCGCCATTACCGGACAATTGCCGCATGCTTCCGCACCTTCGGCCATTCTCGCTTGGGTAAAAGAAAACGAGCCTGAGCGCTTCAGTCGTATCGCACATGTCATCGCCTGCAAGGACTGGCTCCGGTTCTGCCTGACCGGCGAGGTTGGAACGGATCGGACTGAAGCGTCCACCTCCTTCACGGATGTGCAGAGACAGGATTATTCACGCGACGCGCTTGCATTGTTCGGACTGGAAGCCCTTTGGAACGCGTTGCCACCCATGTCGCGTTCGGACGAGATCGTGGGTGGCGTTTCTGCGGCTTGCGCGGCGCGCACCGGTCTTGTTGCCGGTACGCCGGTTGTTGGTGGTCTGCATGATGTTACGGCATCGGCGCTTGGCGTCGGCGGGCTGAAGATGGGCACTGTGGCGGTGGTCGCGGGAACCTATTCGATCAACGAGACACTATCCTCCGAACCGCATGTGAATCCGAACTGGTTTTGCCGCAACGGTATCGCGCCGGGGGAATGGAACAACATGTCGATCTCGCCAGCGTCAACGGCGAATTACGACTGGTTTCTCGATAAGCTCTGCCCATCCGAGCGGCGTCTCTCGGAAGAGACAGGTCGCTCGATCCACGACATGTTGCGCCCGGAAATAGATGCTGCACTGGCAAAGCCCTCAACAGCATTGTTCCATCCTTATCTTTTTGGTTCGCCTTATGGCGCCATGGCAAGCGGCGCTTTTTTTGGTCTGCGCGGCTGGCAGGAACGCGGTGATATGCTGCGCGCCGTATGGGAAGGGATTGCCTTTAATCACCGCATCCATGTCGATCATCTCAAGGAAGGGTTCGCCATCTCCGCTGCGCGGTTGACGGGCGGCGTATCGCGCAGCCCGGCCTTTGCGCAAATGTTTGCCAATGTGCTTGGGATGCCGGTGACCGTCACTGAGACGGATGAGGCAGCAGCTTGGGGCGCAGCGCTTTGCGCGGGCAAAGGTGCGGGTGTTTTTGCTGACGTTTATAGCGATCCGCGCGATCTCGATGCCATCGGCTGCACTTATACTCCAGATGCGGAGCGCAGCGCGCAATATGAAAAACGCTTCGCGCTGTTCAAGGAAATTGCCTCGGCGCTTGGGCCATTATGGCCGAAAATTGAAGCTCTTTCGGATTGACGACAGAACGAACGCATGTTGCGCGATTGCGCAGACAACAGATGTAAAGACGGTGAAATGAACAGTTTCGTAGGCCCTGCCGAAATGAAGAACCGCATCGCCCAACTGGAAGCGGATGGCGTGGACGTCCTTATTCTTGGCGCGGGCATCAATGGTGCGGGGCTGTATCGGGATTTGTGCGAACAAGGTTTGAACTGCCTTATCGTAGACAAAGGCGATTTTGGATCGGGCACCAGCGCTGCGCCGTCGCGGCTGATCCATGGTGGTTTGAAATATCTGGAAACCGGGGAATTCGGTCTGGTTGCGCAATCTACCCTGGAACGAAACCTGCTTTTGAAAAACGCGCCGCATAATGTTGAGCCGCTGCCGACGTTTATTCCTGTGTTCTCGTGGACCAAAGGGATCACCGCGGCCTTGCGCACATTGTTCGGTTCCACAACTGCGCCGCGCAGTCGCGGCGCCGCACTGATCAAGATCGGCCTAGGCCTCTATGATTATTTCGGTGCGCGTGAGCGCGTTATGCCGCGCCACCGTTTTCTCCTGAAGAAGACCGCAACGCAGGAAATGCCGTACATAACGCCTGCGATTGTCGCAGGCGGTATCTATCATGACGCCAAGGTCAGCCGACCCGAGCGGCTGGTCTATGAACTGGTCAGTGACGGACTTCAGGCCAATTCAAGAAGCGCGGCTGCGAATTTCACAGCCTTGGTCAAAGCCGGTGATGGGGCAATCAGCTTTGAAGGTCCAGACGGCGCGGCGTTCTCAGTCAGGCCGAAGCTTGTTATCAACGCGGCTGGCCCGTGGATTGACCGGGTGAATTCTGCGCTTGGTAAACCCACCAAGATGATCGGCGGCACTAAGGGGTCGCATATTCTGATCGACCATCCCGAACTGGTGAAAAGCCTTGCTGGAAGGATGATTTATTTCGAGGCCGATGACGGTCGTATCTGCCTTGTTTACGACTATCATGGTCTTGCGCTGGTCGGTTCGACCGACATTCCTTCCGACGATCCGGACAATGTGCGCTGCGAGGACGATGAGACAGATTATTTCATTGAAAGCCTGCGTTCACTGCTGCCGAAATTGCAGTTCGACCGCAATCAGATTGTCTACACCTATAGCGGCATCCGCCCGCTGCCTGCGTCCAATGCCTCAGAACCGGGGTTGATCAGTCGCGATCACTCGACGCCGGTGATTGAGCCCGATCCGGCGCGTCCATTCGCAATCATCTCGCTGGTAGGGGGCAAATGGACGACGTTCCGGGGGTTTGCCGAAGAGGTTTCGGACACGGTCTTGCAGCGGTTGGAACGCACGCGCCTCCGCTCGACGCGCAATCTCGCAATCGGCGGCGGTAAGGATTACCCGCTGGATGACAATGCGCGCCGTGCGTGGGTCGCAAAACAGGCAAGTACAACGGGCCTTGAAGCTACGCGTGTCGAGCTATTGCTCAAGCGTTACGGTACGACAGCGGGCTCCATCATCCGGGATGAAGCCAAAGTCGGTGTCACCTATTTGCCCGAAACGGATACGGTGAGCCGCGCCGAGATTGCCTGGATCGCTCGCAACGAACTGGTGGTTCATTTGGCTGATGTCGTGCTGCGCCGAACGACGCTTGCCATTGATGGCGCGCTGACCGCCGATAATCTGGCTGCGATTGCGGATATTCTGGCGCTGGAACTGGGTTGGGACAAAGCCCGCAAGGCTGAGGAAATTGAAGCGGTGACCGCAGAACTCGCCAAGCGCCACAATGTCATTTTGGCGGAGAGGCCCGCAAAGCGGCGCTGAACCTTTCCAGAGATACGCGACCGGGAGGATGTCGCGTATCCGCTGCTTTCCGCGCTTTGGCTTAAAGCGGTATCGATAGAACTCTATAGGGTTCGAGCGAAAACGCCCTCTTACCTTCTATGCTGACACTCTGCTCTTCTGGCGTGACATTCACGAGCCAAAGTCCACTCTCCACTGCAAACGCTAGAACATGGCTCGGGCAAGTAGAACGATAGGCGCGCCATTCTTTTCCGGCCAGCGCGGACAAGGCTTTCACGCTGTTGAAAATCGGGCGTGTTTGTCTCGCAGGCGTTGGTTCGTTTTCGTGCGCAACCAGCCCGAAGGGACCGGTCAATGCTGATAGCGTCAGACAGTCGAGATTTGCATCTAGCACCCGCGCTGCATAGGCAAAGGCAAATGCTTCCGCGAATTTGCCATTGTGGCGCGGATCACGATTGGCCATGGCGATGCGTTTGCCATTGGGGTTGTCCATCGTCCGGCTCCCATAGGGATTCTGGCGCATGGGAATGGTCGATGGGCCGATGCGGTAGTGTTTGTCGCCATAAATGGCCCGTACCGAACGCGTAATGAAGGGTAGCGCCTCCAGTGTTTGCATGACGCTCAGGTCGTCGGCGGCATGCACGATTGGATTGGTGCAATGCGTCACAAAATCGATCAGGGCGCCCGGCACGCGCTTGCGGTTCAATTCCGTGAAATAGCTCAGCATACCGCCGCCGAGGCTAGCACCCGGAAAAGCGGTGCGCGCGGCGTTATAGACTTCTTCCAGTGGTGGGCAAGGCGGCCAAGCGCTGCCGGGCGGCGTGGACTGGCGATCTATTGACGGTGAGACAATGATCGCGTCGGGCGCAAAGCCCGCCGCTTTCATTTGCGCCGCAATCTGGGTGGTTTCGTCGAGGAGCGATTCTTCACAGGGAAGCGCGATCTCCAGCGATGTGCGCCCCTTATATCCAGCGGCAAGAGCAGCAAAGTCTGCAAATGCTGTTGCGTCATGTCCGGCATGTGGATCGTAATGGAACAGCAAATCCTGCGGAGAGATTTCGCTTAGCAGGCCGGACGAAGCAAGGCTCGCCTTGGCTTCTTCCGGCGTGATGATGATGCCGATACTTGGCATGATGCCGCGCGCGTCGTCAGGCGTAATGAACACTGGTTCGGTGTTTGAAGTGACGGCAGTGGATGCACTCGACCGCTTATCGTGGATGGTCAATACGACCCGCTGATGGATTGGTTCGTTGGCTTCAATCCGATAGGGCCAAGGCAGCGCGAGAGGGCGCACATAGGTTTTATAGGAGGCATCGGACCAGTTGCGCTGATCCTCCATCTCGAAGACATCGTCTTCCATACGGCATTCGGCCAACACACCCGGAAGGGCTTCATGGGTGATGGCGCGCATATCCTTGAACGGTTGCCACGGCTCGATGAGATCGGGCAGATGGGTCTGTACATGCGTTCCATTGACATGTTCCACCGTAACTGGTGAACCAGCAAGCCCGACAATCGGATGCAGAATACAAAAACCGCAGCGGTTGGTTTCGAAGCCGGATGTCGTTGTAGCCACAGCGTCGAATGTTAGTGTGCCACCAGTATCCGCCGATATGGTCACTGCAACCATTAGCTCGCTATCGTTGGGACCGCTGACATAGGCCTGATAGGCAACAGTAAAACCAGCTGCGTTTCTCTCTACGGTCAGGTCGCGGATAGAAGGGGCATATGTCCCCCAGTCGCGGTCGCGTACGAGATAAGACACCGCGCGCAGCACTTCGACACCATCATAGGTGATGCTGCGCAAATTCCCCTCGTTCAGATCGACTGCGAGACGTCCGGCTTGCAGGTGCAGTGGCCGGGCATCGGTTTCTTCTGTGCCATAAAGCAGAAACGGATTGACGCTGCTCATCCCAGCATAGCCTTCACATCGACGCGGTTGCCGCTGGCCGCACTGTCATAGGCTGCCTCCACCAGCGCGAAGGTTTTGAGATTATCGGCACCCGACGTTGATGTTTCCGCGCCGGCGGCAAGTTTGTCGATCCAGTGTTGCTGGATCGCGAAGACGCTCTCCTGAATATTGTGCCAGGGACGCGATGCCCAGGACAGCAGTCTGGGCGATACATCCGAGACAGTTGTGCCCGAGCTATTGATGACTTCCAGACGATAACCCTGATAAAGACGGATGGACCCTTCTGTGCCATCCAGTTCGATGAGGGTTTCAGGGAAGGGATCGACCTCAAGTCTGGTTGCATAGCTGACATCGACAACGGATGTGGCGCCATTTTCATGGTCGAGCAAAATGGTCGCGACGTCCTCGCCCTTAATCTTCGGGTTCACGCGTTTGGTCTGCGCGACGAGGCTTGCTACATCACCGAGAATAAAGCGTGCAATATCGAGCGTGTGGATGCCAAGGTCTTCGATGATGAAGCGCTCGCCTTCCGCAAGATAAGGCTGGCCCGAGAAGACATCGTAGCCCGACCGGAAGGAAAAACGCCCCCAGAAGGGATCGCCTATCGCACCGCTATCGAGTGCTTTCCCAACGGCCTGTATCGGTGTCTGCCAGCGGAAATTCTCGTGAACCATCAAAGGAATACCGGCATCTTGGCACGTTCTCACCATGGCCTTAGCGTCCTCAAGCTTCTTGGCAAAGGGCTTTTGGCAGATGGCGGGTACTTTATGTGCAGCGGCCATTTCAACCAGCATGCGATGGCTTCCAACTGTCGTGGCTATATCGACAAAATCGATATTTCCATCGGCAAACAGCTTCTCGGCATCGGTATAGCGACGTTCGATCCCGAACTGATCGCCAACGATCTTCAGTCGCTCGGGGTCGCGGTCGCAGATCGCCACGATTTTTGCGCCGGTAACATCGTTCCAGGCGTGCATTTGGTTGATTGCGAAGAAGCCGCAGCCGATGAGCGCGCCCTTGAATTCGGTCATTATCCTGCCTTTGCCATTTGCATGAGCGTGACGCGCTGCTGAAGGCGGCGCTGTGCCTGGTCTACAACCACGGCGATGATGATGACGAGCCCCTTGATGACCATCTGCCAGAAGGACGACACCCCCATCATGACCAGACCATCAGAAAGAATCCCGATCACGAAAGCGCCGATAATCGTTCCACCGATGGTACCGCGCCCGCCCGACATGGAGGTTCCACCCAGAACGGCCGCCGCGATGGCATTGAGTTCAAAAGAGTTTCCAGTTGCCGGGTGCGAAGCCATCAGTTCAGACGAAATGATAAGTCCGGCAATGCCGGCGCAAAAGCCCGAAAACATGTAGACGAACATTTTTACGCGGTCGACGCGGATACCGGACATGCGCGCTGCGCGTTCATTGCCACCCACCGCGAAAATCTGTCGTCCCAACGGCGTGTACCGGGCGACATAGGCTGCGCCCAATGCAACGACGATCAGAAGCCAGATGGAAACCGGCAAGCCGAGGATGCTGCCCGCGCCGAGAAAGCCGAAGCCGGTAGTGCCGAGATCTTCTCGCCCGACGAGGTTCGGGAAGGTCTGGCCGTCAGACGACAACAGAGCAAGGCCGCGCGCGACATATAGGGTTCCGAGCGTGGCGATGAATGGCGCCACGTTGAGCCTGGTAATCAGGAGCCCGTTGATGAAGCCGACCGCGACACCCACAGCCAGTGTGATGAGCGATATCTCGATCACATTGAAATAGATTGTATAGCCGATGCCCAGATCGATGCCGTAGATCAAAAGACCACCGGCGACCATGCCACACAGGCCGACAATCGAACCGACTGACAAGTCGATCCCGCCCGTGATGATGACGAAAGTCATGCCCATGGCGAGAAAGGCGTTCAGCGCCACGTGTTTCGACATCAAAATGAGATTGGCTGTCGAAAGGAAGTTCGGTGCGGCGAAGGAGAAAAAGATGAAAACTGCAAAAAGCGCAATGAATGTCCGCAGCTTCATCAGCGTCAGCAAGGCCGATCCGCTCGAAAAGGTTGGGTCAGTGGCTGCCGTGGCGGTTTTGGCTGTCATGACGCGAGTTCCTTGGTTTGCAGATCGTGGTTATGGCCGTGGCCCTTGGCCGAGGCCGCTATGATATCGGCTTCCGTCGCATGCTCGCGGTCAAAGATGGCAATCAGCTTGCCATTGCTGAGCACGGCGATGCGGTCGGATAAGGCCATGACTTCTTCCAGATCGGAGGTTGAAAACAGGATGGCCAAGCCGTCGCCAGCGAGGCGACGCATGGTGCGGAAAACATCCGCTTTTGCGCCAACGTCGATGCCGCGTGATGGCTCGTCCATCAAAAGCACTTTCGGATTGGTCATCAGCGCTTTGCCGATCACAACCTTCTGCTGGTTGCCACCCGACATCGAAGTCACTTCGAAATCCGGGTTCGGGGCTTTGATGGCGAGATCCTTGATGGCCTGCCTGACGGCTTCCTTCTCACGCTTCGGCGCAATGTGGAACAGTTTCGTAAGCCGATCGAGACTGGCCATTGTCAGGTTGCTGGCAATCGACAGAACCTGCACCAGACCCTCGCGCTGACGGTCTTCGGGAATAAGCGCAAGTCCACGCCTTATGCGGCGTGTCGTATCGCGCTCGGTCACTTCCTGCCCGTCTATGAAAATATGGCCGGTCGAATGGCGGTGCTGACCCATGACGCATTCAAAAAACTCGGAACGGCCCGCACCCATAAGGCCGTATATTCCCAGAACTTCACCGGCGTGGACCGACAAGGACACATTATCGACGGCAAGGCCGCCTGTGGCGCGGGGCAGGGTGATGTTTTCGGCGCGGAACCGCTCTTCGCCTATCGTGTGGTTCACCGATTTGGCAAAATCCTTGGCATCGGAGCCGATCATGGAACGCACGATCCATTGCGTATCGATGTTCCTGACTTCTTCCTGCCCGGTGATCTTGCCATCGCGCAGCACAGTGATGTAATCGCCAATGCGCATCAGTTCTTCCAGACGATGCGAAATGTAGACGATGGCGACGCCTTGGCTTTTGAGTTCGGCGATGACCTTGAAGAGAATATCGACCTCGGCGGCTGAGAGCGCAGATGTCGGTTCGTCCATGATGACGATGCGCGCATCAAGTGAAATGGCTTTGGCGATTTCCACCAATTGCTGCTGGCCGATGGGAAGATCGGAAACCAGCATATTGGCATCGATGCCAGCATCCAGACGCTTGAGATATTCGTTGGCCTTTTGGACCTGCGCCTTGTGATCGATGCCGCGTACTCCGCGCATGATCTCACGGGTGGCGAAAATATTCTCGGCCACGGACATATTGGCGAACAGATTGAGTTCCTGAAAGATCATCGCGATGCCGCACTTTTGCGCATCGGCAGGACTGTCGAAAACCACCGGTTCACCGTCGAGGATGATCTTGCCCATGGTCGGGCGCTCAACACCGGCGATGATCTTCATCAATGTGGATTTGCCAGCGCCGTTCTCGCCCACCAGCACATTGACCGATCCGCGTCGCAATTCGAGATTGGCGCGTTTGACGGCGACGATCCCCGAATAGACTTTCGATACGTCTTCAAGCTTGAGGACGATATCGTCTTTGGTTGGCTGTTCCGTTTCCATGGCTCACTTCTCCAGCGCAATGGATACGGGCGTGAAAAGCGGTAACTGGCCCTTAGATGGCATGGCGAAGGCGCCACTGGCCTTTACTTTCATGCCGACCAGATTTTCGCGTGGCAGCTTCGACAAAACTTCGTCGTTGACGCGGATATTGAACGATTTCCCGAACTGCGCCCATTCGATCTGGTTGCGGAATTCGTTGAAGTTTACAAAGCTCAAGCTGTCGCGAATGGCCGTTCCGCGAACGGTTGGCCCGATCTGAACACGCGCATCCGCCTTGCTATCGCCATTGCTGTCCACATCGACATAGGCAGCCCGCGATTTGGTCTCGGCGCCAACGACCGTACCTTCCAGCCTGGTTGCAAAGGTCCAAGGCGCGTTGCCCTGCTTTTCGCGGTGGCCGAATTTGTTTCCCGCCGCGTCAGCGTCGGTATTGGCTGCCGTCATGACTTCATCAAGCGTCACGGTCTTTTCCGCGAAGAACGGTTTGACCTTGGAATCCCAGATGTCGGCAACCGAGCGGTCCGGGTTGAAATTGTCACCGCGGGCAGCTGCGGCTTCCTCAGCTGTTGGCGTCTTGATGATCTTGCAGCCCGAAAGCGCAACACCACAGGCCAGCACAACAATGGACGCTGACTTCAGCACTGACATGAAGATATCCTCGGTATAGGGAATATGCCGGGAGCATCACGGCTCCCGGCTCTCAACTTTCCGGGGCTCAATCCTTCAAAGCGAAGGTTTCGAGCTTTTCCGCATTGTCGCCGTTGATCAGAACGCAATCCATCAGCTGCTTTTCTTCAGCAGGCTTTTTGCCCGACTTGATGAACTCGTCAGCCTGAATGACAGCGGTTTGCGCCTGCGCGTAAGCTGGCTGGAGGACGGTGGCCTTGATACCGCCAGCCTTGATGGAGTCGCGCACATCGTTGGAGCCGTCGAAGCCGACGACGATCACGTCCTTACGACCGGCAGCTTCGAGAGCCGCCCAAGCGCCCATCGCCATCGTATCGTTGCCTGAAATCACGCCCTTGATGTCTGGATTGGCCTGCAGAATGCTCTGCATCTTGGTGAAGGCTTCCGGCTGGCTCCAGTTGGCCGACTGCTGTGCGACCATCTTCATATCCGGATAGTCGTCGATAACGTCGTGATAGCCCTTCGAGCGTATGCCGGCATTGAGATCGGCTTCGCGGCCAAGCAATTCCACGTAATTGCCTTTTTCGCCCATCAGCTTGACGAATTCTTCCGCGCCGAGCTGGGCGCCCTGATAGTTGTTGGAAACAATCTGCGAGACGGCAATGCCGGTCGCATTGATTTCACGGTCGATCAGGAAGGATGGAATGCCTGCATCCTTCGCCTTCTGCACGGCAGCGATAGACGCTTCGGAACCGGCATTATCCAGAATAATCGCCTTGGCGCCACGACCGATTGCCGTATCGACGAGCTGAGACTGCTTGTTGGCGTCGTCGTCGTGAACGAGGATCAGCGTTTCATAGCCAAGTTCCTTGGCTTTTGCCTCTGCGCCCACGGCCTCAGCCTTGAAGAACGGATTGTCGTGCGATGGCGTGATGATCGCGATGAGGTCTGCCGCCCAGGCTGGCATGACCGTTCCTGCCGACAGCGCACCTGCGACGATGGCCAGCGCGATACCGCGCGTCAGTTTCCTGCGTGTGAATTCCATAATTTCCTCCCAGTGTGTTCAGTCCTGTTCCCAGCAGGGCAGTGAAGGAGGGCGCTTGACCCTCCCGTTGATTATCAGGTGATACGGCGAATGCTTTCGGCGATCTCCTGCGGTTCAAACACGTTTTTCCAGTCGTCGCGCATCAGCGCGGGGATGCCGAACTCGATTGCTTTGTTGCAGGCATCCGAGAATACGCCGTCGACTTCCTTGAAGATGACCGCGCCCAGAACATTCATATGGCCGAGCAGGAAATCGCGGGCCGCTTCTTCCGGTACGCCGCGCCGCACGCATTCGTCCATTGCCTGGCGCATGACGACGAGAAGCGAGGCGCAAACGGTTTCCGAAAGGCCCGGCTCCAGCATCGCCATCTGTTCGACCGTGACGCGATGCGAGCGCATGACAGGAGCCCAGATCACCTTTGCGATTTCTTCGCCCAGCGCGTAATCCGTTTCCGGCCCCTGCATGAGCGCCGAAACGATATGCTGCTTGGCGAAAAGACCACCGAAATGATCCTTCTTTGCCTGCATGTCCGTCTCGTCGTTGAAGATCGGCGGATGGCATGGGTGGGTGACGAAATAGGTCAGATCGGCGCGTTCGGGCAGATGACCTGCGAAGGGAGCTGCCGCGTCAAGCGCGATCACCATTGTACCCGGCTTCAGCTTGTCGATAATGCCTGCGGCCACTTTTCCGATGAGGGTGTCCGGCACGGCCAGAATGACAACCTCGGCGCCTGCAAGGCCCTGATCGGCATCGACTGTATCGATGCCCAGATCGTTCTTCAGACGCGCCTTGCCTGCATCGCTGACTTCAATATGGCGGACGTCGAAGCGCGAGCCCTTCAAGTTCTTGGCCAGACGGTAACCCATCTTGCCGCCTGCGCCGAACAAAGCGATTGCTGTCATGGTTGAATTTTCCTCCGGTATCTTTGGTAACTTAACTGGTATAACCAGTCAATGAGTATTCCAGATTTCAGTTGGGTAAACCGTCGCGTATTTGGCTGAAATAATTGTCAGCGCCGACCTGCCCGCCTTTCAGTGCGATTTGCAGGCCATTGGTCGCAGTATCGCCACCATGTGCAGTGCAAAGCGGCGAGCCGGGTGTTTGCGGAAGCGGCAGCAGCGTGGTCAGCGCATCGACATGCAGCTCGCGCAGGGCGTGACTGGACGTGTCGCCACCAGCTATTACGGCGCGCGGCAGTTTTTCGCGCTCAACCAGACTGCGCAGGATCGAGCCCAGAATGCGCGCCAGTCGATGGCGGCTCCCGGCGATACGGTCGATTTCGCGACCGCGATCAGCAGAGGGGCCGAGCGCCGTGTTGAGAATGACGCTTCTGCCAGCCTGCAAGGTTTTTTGCGCATGTGCGACGGCGGTTTCAGTCGCCCGCGCAGCATTTTCGCCAAGGAGTTCGAGCGGATCGAGATCGATGCCGACAAAACCGGCTGCGGTTGCGGTGCGGATCTGGCGTTCGGTCGTCGGCGAAACGCTGCCCGACACCACGGCGATACGATCCACTTTGCCCGGCAGCGGAAAGTCTTTCCGAGCGCCGATCAGGCCCGCCTCCCGCCATGCGGCAAGCAGCGCATATTCGATGCCCGAGGAACCGGCGACAAACCAGCCTTGGGGGGCACGTAAACGCCAGATTTGTTCACCTGCGCGCAACTGGCTTTCGGTGCTATCCACATCGAATAGCACCATGCCGGTCGCCTTTTGCGTGATCGCGTCGATACGCTTATCCGCTTCAGATGCGGCCAGCGCTGCACTATCAACCAATTCGGCTTTCAATGTCGTTTGTTGGGCCAGATGCAAACGCAGATCTGCTTCATGCATCGGCGTCACCGGATGACGGCTCATCACCGGATGGCGATCAATCCGGTAGGTCTCACCCTGATAGGCTGCAAAGAGATTGCCGAAGGATGTGTAGCGCTTGAGTTGCGGCGCACCGACGACCAGCGGAACATAAGCCTGCTGAAAGACCGATTTGCCGATCTCGATCGCCTTGCCGATATTGCCGACATGCGGCGCGGAATCGAAAGTGGAACAGACCTTGTAGTGGCAAATTGCGGCATTGAGGCTACGCAGCCAGGCGAAGGCGGGTGTCAGATGCGCATCCATCCAATCCGGGGTTTCGCTGCGGCTGGTGCCTGCAAGACCAATGGCCCGGCAATGTCCAAAGCGCGATAGAAGAGCGTCATCCGGCTTGTTCATGAACAAGACAGTTTCGATGCCATTCGAACTGAGCGCTTCCATCACATCCGTGGAACCGGTCAGATCATCTCCGTAATAGGAAAGCAGCGGAGCGAGGCTGGTCATCCTTCGCCTCCATTGCCGAATTTCGCCAGCGAGGCTGCAAGTTCGGGGTGGTCCTTTGCGTAAACCTCAAGCGGAATGTCGGCCACTGCGGCCTCCCACGCCTGCTGTACAGCGCGAACCCCTGCTGCAGGTCCGCCGGGATGGCTGACGATTCCACCGCCGCACAAATAGAGGAGGTCGGTGGTGCGGCCCGTGCGTGCATAGGTTTCGGGTGCCTGTCCGCCCCATTGACCGGAGCCTGCAACTGGCAGCGGGCAATCGGAGGGATCGAAGAGCGGTGTACTGATCGCCTTGAACGACGAGACGAAGCTTTCGTCCGGCTCCCAATATTTCACGCGAATGCCATTGATCTGAAACTGATCGACGCCGAGCAGGCGCCAGAACTGCTGATAGACGCGGAAATCCATACCGGCGCCCGGATTGCGGGTCAGAACGTCCCAGCCATTGCGATGCGCATGCAGAACAAGACCCGAGCGCTTGCGCAGAAAACTCATGCCGCCGAAGCCGATGGAGTTGATATTGACCACGGCGCAATTGCCGCCCGCTTCGAGTACCATGTCATGGTTGCGCATCATCTCGTCGGGGTCGGCATGCGAGATGCCGAAGGCATACATGACCTTCTTGCCGGTCTTCTGTTCGTGATCGAGAATACGCGGCATGATTGCCGCAACGCGTTCTTTCAGCGGGGAGTAAGCAGGACTCATCAGTTTTTCGTCGTCCTTGATGAAATCCACGCCGGACGTAATCAATTCGCCTACCAATTCCGCCGTTTCATGGGGACGCAGGCCAAGCGCGGGCTTGACGATGGTGCCAATGATCGGACGCTTTTCAACGCCGGTGAGCTTGCGGCTTCCCTCAATACCGAATTGCGGGCCGGAATGGGCGTCGCGGAATGCCTGCGGCAGCTTCATATCGACGACGCGAATGCCGGTCATGCCCTTGATCGAATAGACCCCGCCAACGGCGATGGTCATGAGCGCGGCGAGATCGGTGCCGACCGCATCAAGCGGAAAAGCAATATCAACATCGGCGCGCCTGATCGGGCCGTGATCGCGTTCCAGTTCTGGCCAGGCTGGAACCTGCGCGTCTTCCAGAGGGCGGATATCCAGCACCTTGGCGGCGACGCGGGCCTTCAATTCCTCCGTTTCACCGGGAACAGCAACAAAAGTGCCGGTGGATTGATCGCTGGCGATCTTGGCCGCCATCTTCTCAATGTTGCCGGTGCTTTCTATGCGATAGGTCAAGCGGATGTTCATCGGAATTGCCGTCACTCGCTGTTTTACTCGTGCCAGCGAAAAGCGCATGGCGTTTGAATGCAAACTGGTATAATGAGTATTCCAACATGTGCAAGAAGAAAAATTGTGAGCCCCTGCACTTGGGTGTGGGTAACGGCTTTCATCTGCGCCGTTGAAGATGCATAAGGGAACAAAGCTCATGACTAGTGAGATGCCATGACCCAGCCAATCGAACCTATCGTTCGCCGTAAATTGTCAGACGAAGTTTTTGACCGGCTTGAAACCATGATCACGTCGGGCGAATTGCTGCCGGGCGATGAAATGCCATCCGAACGGGTTTTGATGGAACGCTTCGGTGTGGGGCGTCCGGCGATCCGCGAGGCAATGCAGTCGCTAGCCAAAATGGGTCTGGTCAGCATTTCGCATGGAGAGCGCGCGAAGGTTCTCAAGCTCACCGCAAGGTCGATATTTCAACAAGTGGACCCAACCGCGAAGATCATGCTTGCGCAGTCGATGGAGACGCTCGAGCATCTGAAGAGCGCGCGTATATTTTTTGAACGCGGCGTTGCACGTGAGGCGGCGCAGAAGGTGACTGCGCGCGATATTTCGGAATTGCGGGATATCATTGAACGGCAACGGCAGTCATTGGGTGATGCCGATGCGTTCATCGCCGCGGATATGGAGTTTCATATTCGCATAGCAAAGATTCTGGATAATCCGATTTTTGTGGCGGTCAGCGAAGCCATGCTGGCGTGGCTGAAGGAATACCACACACACATGCTGATCTGGACCGGCAAGGAAAAATACACGCTTGCCGAGCACACCGAAATTCTAGACCGTTTGGCTGAAAATGACGCTGAAGGCGCCGAGGCGGCAATGCTGGCGCATCTGAAGCGTTCACGCGACTTATATGTGAAGTGATCGACCGTTTTGGGTGAATTCCGTCGTAAGTTTGCATTGAGTACGGATTTTTCTGCTGCGTCTGCCCCAGACGTACATATTCCGATATATTTGCTTTTCCGGAAATAGCAGCATGTATAATATTTATTTATTAATTATTATATTTTAAATATATTTTGGTGGAATCCATAAAATATATTTGAATTACTGCGCAATGAAGGCGGGAGCCTTCGTTGATTGTGTCAGTTTTGCAATTAATTAATGTCACTCTTGCCAATTTCAATTTATGTGGTGTAGCTTAAATAAGGGAATGCTGCATCTATCCGCTCTATATCAAAGGTATATACCTGACCGGAGGACCAAAGCATGAAAGCTCAAACTGAGCTTGCGTCACAGATAATTGGTTCAAATCGGCTTGAGAGTTTCGCTGACGGTCCGCCGTCGGGCGGGTAGCGTACGCACTACCAACTGGCACCAACACAATCATTGAGCTCCATTCATCCGCGACTTGTTCTTGGTGGATGACGTTTGAATTGCGGTGCAGTGCATAAAACTGAATAGCATGCGTCTTTATCATCCCCGACAACAAAGGAGAATTGCCGTGACTTTTGTTAAAGCCAAGGATGGAACAGAGATTTTTTACAAGGATTGGGGCCCGAAGGATGCGCAGCCGATTCATTTCCACCATGGTTGGCCATTAAGCGCCGACGATTGGGATAATCAGATGCTATTCTTCCTGAAGGAAGGCTTCCGCGTTGTTGCTCACGATCGTCGCGGCCATGGCCGGTCGAGCCAGGTCAGTGAAGGACACGATATGGATCACTACGCCGCCGATGCTTCGGCCGTCGCGGAACATCTCGATCTTCGCAATGCCATTCATATAGGCCACTCAACCGGCGGCGGCGAGGTTGCTCGTTATGTCGCGCAACATGGCCAGCCACAAGGTCGTGTCGCCAAAGCCGTGCTGGTCAGCTCTGTTCCACCACTGATGGTGAAGACAGAGAACAATCCTGAGGGTACTCCGATCGAGGTGTTCGATGGCTTTCGCGCCGCTCTCGCCGCCAATCGCGCTCAGTTTTTCATCGATGTGCCGGCCGGCCCTTTCTATGGCTTCAACCGCACGGGAGCGGAGCCTTCACAAGGCGTGATAGATAATTGGTGGCGGCAGGGCATGATGGGCAGCGCCAAGGCGCATTATGAAGGCATAAAAGCCTTCTCGGAAACTGACCAGACTGCGGACTTGAAAGCGATTACAGTCCCGACCCTAGTGCTTCAGGGCGATGATGACCAAGTCGTTCCCTATAAAACTGCCGCGCTTATGCAAGACAAGCTGCTGCAAAACAGCAAGTTGATCATCTATCCGGGTTTCTCGCACGGAATGCTAACGGTCAATGCAGATGTGATTAACGCCGATTTGCTCGCCTTTATTCGCAGCTAAGAGACAGATGCGCCGGTATTTTCCGGCGCATTTCACTTTGATTCATTGCGCTTGGCTTTTTGCCAGATGTTGAAAGTTGAACTATTGGAGCGGCGGTTCAAAAAACCAATTGCTCAATTTCCTTTTAATGTGGCCCAGAACATAGGCTGCATGATGAAATTCGGAACGGGAAGTACGTTACGGTAAAGTCGCCTCCGCAGATCGGCGGGCAGGAAAGCCGAGAATAACCTCTATACGGGATAGTTTTTGGGTAAACGCAGCCTGTTTCCAGCACTGTGTTCACCCTCGTTATATTTAAACAGGCTCAACGATATCAAAGGGACTGGCACAAGCGGGTTTTAGCTACACGACTTCAATTCGCCCCTTCATATTGGGATCAAACCGGCAATAGTAATCAATGTTGGCTTTGTCCGTGATGACCCTACTCGCCCGTTTCCCGGGTGGTATCATGATTTCCCATCCACCTTGAACTGCAGCGGTAGGAGCCATCGGGTCCTTATTTGTCCACTCAACGGTCCAGCCTGCCTTTACTTTGACAATGCTCGGTTCCCCACTTCCGTTATGATATACCTTTGTAGGTCCGCGCGTCAGCGATATTGGAAAAGTTCACCATCAGGAACCGGCTTGCCGGTTATCGCAGCTGTGATGTTTTGCGATGCGATCATGGCAAAGGTAATTCCGTTGCCACCGAAACCCATGGCTGCGAATATGCGTTCATATCCCGGTACACGGTCGATGATCGGCAAGCCATCTTTCGTAATTCCGAATGGCGAGGACCAGATATAATCTGGCTTATCGATCGCAATTCCGGTGAGGTCTTTCAGCTTTTTCGCGATGATGGCCGCTTTATATGCCAGCTTCTTTGGATCGTGGCTGCTTTCTTGCGCCTGCTCGTCTTCACCCCCGGCGATGATGCGCCCAAATGCATCAGTTCTCAAATAAAGATAGGGATCAGCAGCTTCCCAGACGAGCAAGTTGCGCATCCAACGGGGCACACCAGACATAGGCTTAGAAGCGATTGCCCAGGTCGATATGATGCTGTGCCATTTGGTTTCCATCTGGGGGAGATATTCATAACCGGTGCAAAACACGGCATGTTCCGCAACCAGAACTTCGCCCTTTCGGGTCGCCAGAGCTACGCCGGAGGGCATCTCAGCCATATCGGTGATCTCGACAGGAGAAACAATATGGGCATTGCGCGTCAGCGCCTTGTGCAGAAGCCCGGCGGTCAGCTGTGCTGGATTGGCAGATGCGGAAACATCCGACAAAATCGCGGCGGGACGATCCAGTCCGAAGCGCGCAATCAGAGCTGCGCGGTTGAGATAGTCGGCTTTGATGCCGATCTCGTTGCGCGCGACCACCTCTTTGGCCAATGATTGTGCGCCCATTTCGTTGCCTGCGAGATAGAGCGCTGACTTGCGATGCATCTGACAATTGATCTCAAGCCGGGCGGACAAATCGATCAAGTCCTGAACAGCCTGCGCTGACCGGAGCCAGGCCACCTTGGCTGGTTCGTCGCCGATTTTCCTGCGCAGTTGCGTGAGAGGTATGTCGATTTCATGCTGGATCATTGATGTGGACGCCGAAGTTGATCCGCGTACAGGTGACCTGCGGTCAACGATCAACACGCTTTTTCCACTGCGGGTCAGTGCTTCCGCCATCAAAGCCCCGGAGATGCCTGCGCCGATGACGATAACGTCAAAAGACTGATCGGTAAGATGCCGGTCCGCTCGCACCGTGGAATTCGGAGTTTTTATCCAGAAGGGAATTCCGGTTCGCAACTTGTCTTTGCGGGTTGCAGCATCATGATCTGCCATGAACAATCTCCTCCAAAGATACGTGAAAACGGGATTTATGAGCGTTTGTGGCAGCCATTGATCTGATCGCGGACTAAAAAAGCTGGAACATCTGCCATGGTAATAGGTTTTGAGGGCAAACAGTTCCCTTAAAATCATCGAGGTACAGGCATGACCAAGTCCAAAAAGTGGTCGGCAGAAGTGACCGAGCATAGCGATGCGCTGACACTGGAACCGCATATTTTCGAAGATAATGATCCGAAGAAGATCGCGCTTTCCCTGAAACGTTCGGCCGATCACAGTCGAAAGCGCAAAACCACTCCATTCCAATCGGCGATGTCGATGCTGACGTTTTATATCAATCGTGCTGGCACAAAGCTGCCGAAAGAGCGCAAACGAATATTGGAGCTGGCGAAAACTAAATTGCGCAGTGCTTACGGAAAGCCGGAGAAACGTTAAACAGCCGACGGAACAATCGCCTCTGCGACAGGTTCGCCCTTCTGGAAAAGAGGAAGGAAATCCGATGAAAACGCTGCAACCCGATACCGCAAATGCTGCCCAATTCAAGAAGAAGGCTCTGGAATTGCAATCGGGCGATCCCCCGGAGATACCATCGCCTGAGCCCGAAAAAGTCCCCCAGCAGCCGCCGGAGACCATACCCCAGCCCGATGGTGATCCCATTGGTCCTGACGAACCGGACCAAATACCGCCGCTTCCCGATCCCGGGCCACCTTCGCCGGAACCGGACAACCCAAGCCAGCCCATGATGTTTTAATGGCTACCAGGATAGGGGTGGTTCTTCAATAAATGGGCAAGATGGACACAATTTGCGGCGACCATTTTCGTCGTTGAAACAACGACTTCGGGAATTGTGTTGAGATCGACGAAGTTGGTTGATTGCATCGCCTCGCCCACCCAATAGGTGACGGCATTCGCTGGCAAGGTCAAACCAACATCGTTCAAAGCCTGATATAGCTCTGCGGATACGTGATTGGCGCCATCCTCATTACCAACCACAACGACCGCAGCTACACAGTCATAGGAAGGCGTCCGGTTCTTGTCTTCTGTTTCGGAAAGAAAGGCATCCATGCGTTCCAAAACACGTGCAGATGCTGGATGGCTGTCCGAGCCAGATCGGGGTGCCAAGAATAAAAATGTCCGAATCTAAAATCTTTTGCCGCACAATGGGCCATTCATCCTCGTCGCTTTCGCGGGATGTCACACCCGGCTCGATATTGAATGCGTTCAGTCGCAGATGTTCGGTCTCTACCCTATATGAAATGAGATGAGAATCCAGATCGTAACAGTTCATCTGTCGAGGACGGCGTATGATCCGCGTTGCCTTTCAATGTTGCATTCAGCGCGAGAGCCTTGAGGGGGATGGGGTTTGGAGAAGTCGTCGTCATTACGTATCTCCTTTTTTCTTCGTGGTGTTGGACTTTGGCTCGCTTAAAGCATCGGAGAGATTTTTGCGGTCGGGATCTGACAGGCTATGTCCCGCCGCATCGCGTTGTGTGTCGGGATTATCGTCTGCCGGTTCATAACCGCGCGGTTGGTTTTCCGGTGGACCTTCCCATTTGGGTTTTTGATCGGTCGTTCCCGGCTTCGGTGAAGGATTTGCCATTGTTCAGCCTCCATTGATTAGGGAGGTCTAACTTCTCAAAACCACATATGTTTCGAACCAAATCGGTTTCTGTCGAAGGGCTTGCGGGAACGCAGTCTATTTCGGGCGATGTCTTTTTGCTCTTCGGGTCGCATTACGCAGCAATTCCTCAACATTCACTTTTGTAGTTTGATCTCCGTTTTCGTCTTCAATTGCCGTCCGAATGGCTTCGACTTCACTTTCGGTGAGGTGTTCAATGCCGATAAGCTGTGAACGCGCGCCTTCCAGACAACGAATGACTTCGTCCAGCTTCGCCTCCACTGCCGTGGAATCGCGGTTTTGCGAATTCTGGATCAGAAAGACCATCAGGAAAGTGATGATCGTTGTGGCTGTGTTGATGACAAGCTGCCAGGTGTCGGAAAAGCCAAATATCGGACCCGAACAGGCCCATATGAGTATGAACCCCAAAGCAACGCCGAACGCATAGGATGTCCCTGCCAGTTCAGCGATGGTCTGGGAGAGACGAGTGAAGAACTTTTCCATGGCAATTGCTCCTCCAGGATAGTGGAAGCCGACACAGCGCTCCATTGAAACTTATTTGACTGGGATCGGTTCCTTCGTGGCGAAGTCTATAAAGTAAAACGGCGTTCTCGAATTCCGAGGCTCTGGAAGAAATCAGCAAGAGGTCGCCGGAACATTTGCTCTACGAGATCGTTGGGCCAGGGAGGTTTATGGCGATGATTACACCCAACAAAACCACCGGTAGTGCCCGTGTCGAAGAGCGCCGGGCGGTCAGAAAGCGGAATCTGAACGTCGCCGCGGATTGCAGGAAGGCCGTATCTATCTGATCTGGTGGATGGTCATTCTCGCGATCATCTGCATCGGTTACGCCACTACGTTCTGGATATGACGAGGAAGCCCAGCCGCACAAGCTTTTCAAAAGCCAATCGATTGAGGACACCATGATGACTGAGCAAGAGCAAAACCCCGCTCCATTGACTGAAGATGAGGATATCAAGTTTCTCGCAGAGAACTCGGATCTTTCGCCACTACAGGCACGGGAATTGATCGAACGTTTGGGACACCGTGACCGGCAGAAGCTTCTCGCAGAGGCCAAAAAGTTCAAGGCGGAGAGCTAGTGTGGTGTCGGATGACAGTTGCCCGGAACAAGTTCGCGGTTCTGCGAGTTTATCCGAGCAGGTAATCTGACACGGAATGAGGAAGCCATGGCTATCCGCGCAAACTGGAAAGGCCAGTTGAAAGTCGAGCAGCTTTTGATGCCTGTCGGTCTTTATACGGCGGTGTCAACCTCCGAGCGGGTTTCGTTCCATCTGGTCAATCGCAAAACGGGCAATCGTCTCAGCCGCGAATTTGTCGACAGCGATACAGGCAAACCTGTTCCGCGCGAAGAACAGATCAAGGGATATGAAATCTCTTCCGGTCGTTATGTGAGTTTCGATGATGATGAAATCCAGTCGGCCATCCCGGACAGCAACAAAACGTTGAGTATCACTCATTTTGTCAAATGTGGTGATATCGATGATGTTTATCTGGATCGCCCCTATTATCTGGCGCCTGTTGATGATGACGAGGTCTTCTCGCTTTTTCGCGACGGTATGAAAGCCGAAAACGTTGCGGCGGTCGCAGAGGCGGTGCTTTTCCGCCGCGCGCGCAAAATTCTCATCCACGCGGAGGGCGATGGATTGATCGCAACGACGCTTAATTTTGATTATGAAGTTCGTCCTGCGAACGAAGCTTTTTCAAATCTCGAAGCATTCAAATTCGACCGGGAAATGCTCGATCTGGCTAAGCATATCATCGACACCAAGATGGGCCGTTTCGATCCCTCAAGCTTCGACGACCGTTATGACGCGGCGCTTGCCGAGCTGATAAAAGCGAAGATCGAAGGCAAGCCGCTCAAAAAGCCTGCCGCTCCAAAGACTGCTGACGTGATCGATCTGAAGGAAGCCTTGCGTAAGAGCGCAGCCATGAGCGCGCCGAAGAAAAAACCGGCGAAAACTGCGACAAGCAAAGCGAAGCCTCGAAAGGCCGGATGATGGGACAGCCGCTTGAAACCTATCACAAGAAACGCGACTTCAGCCTGACGAAAGAGCCGCGCGGCAAGGCTGGGCGGAGCAAGGGCGACCTTTTTGTGGTGCAGAAACACGACGCGCGCCGGTTGCACTATGATTTCAGGCTCGAAATGGACGGCGTGTTGAAAAGCTGGGCGGTCACGCGTGGACCAAGTCTGGTGCCCGGTGAAAAGCGTCTGGCTGTCCATGTGGAGGATCATCCTCTCGAATATGCCGGTTTTGAAGGCACAATCCCCAAGGGCGAATATGGCGGCGGCACAGTCATTGTCTGGGACAATGGGCAGTGGAAGCCAATCGGCGATCCACACAAACAGTACAATGAGGGGCACATGGAATTCGAACTGGATGGCGAAAAGCTCAAGGGCCGTTGGCATCTCGTTCGAATGCATGGAAAGCCCGGTGAAAAGCGCGAAAACTGGCTGCTCATAAAGGGGGAGGATGAGTTTGCGCGGGAGGCAAACGATCCGGATATTCTCGAGGAAGAACCGCAATCGGTAAAAACCGGGCGGGTTATTGCCGAGGTGGAAGATGAAGCGCCGGGCTGGTCATCCAAAACCGGGCCTATCGCTAAAACCCGCGTTGCCAAAGAAAAGGCGCAACCTCTGCCGAAGCTCGCCAAAAAGGCTGCGATGCCGCAGTTCATCGAACCGCAATTGGCGACGTTGGTATCCGCTGCTCCAGAAGGGAGCCGCTGGTTTCACGAAATCAAGTTTGATGGCTATCGTATTCAAGCGCACGTTTTAAACGGCAATGTCGTGCTTTATTCGCGCAGTGGGCTGGATTGGACCGAAAAATTCGGCCAAGCGATCACAAAAGATATTCTGGCGACCGGCGTCGACAATGCCATTTTGGATGGAGAAATTGTGGTGGAAAGCGGCGCGGGCTTGTCGGATTTTTCCGCGTTGCAAAGCGATTTGAGCGAGGGGCGTTCGGATCGCTTCGCCTATTATCTCTTTGATCTCCTCTATCTTAATGGCCGCGATTTGCGTCAAGTGCCGTTGGTCGAGCGCAAGGCGCTGCTGGCAAAGCTTATCTCCCCTTCGATGGCCACATTACGCTATAGCGAGGCTTTTGATGCCGACGGAGAAGCTGTGTTGAACAATGCCTGCGGTCTGGGGCTGGAAGGCATCGTCTCGAAGCTGAGCGAGGGCCTTTATAGTTCGGGACGCAGCAAAGACTGGCGCAAATCGAAATGCATCGGACGACAGGAATTTGTCATTGCGGGCTTTGTACCTTCCAGCGCAACGCGCGATGCCATCGGTTCGTTGTTGCTGGGCGTTCAGGAAAAGAGAGGTCTCGTTTCGGTCGGGAGGGTCGGAACCGGATTTTCGGTCAAACTGGCCAAAGATCTTTATAAAAAGCTCAACGCGATGCGTCAGGAGAAAAGCCCCTTTGCCACGACGCTGACAGCTGAAGAAAAGCGCGGCGCGATATTCGTCAAACCGCAGCTCGTCGCAGAGATCGAGTTTCGCGCATGGACCGCAGACAGGAGATTGCGCCACGCGTCTTTCCGCAGCTTGCGGGACGACAAGGCCGCGAAGGAGGTCATCTTGGAGAAAAGCGCCATGCCAGCCCGGCCCGAAAAAGCAGTTCCCGAAGAAGCCGATGTGAAGCTCACCCACCCGGACCGTGTGTACTGGCCGAAAGAGGGTATCACCAAAGAGGGATTGGCGGATTATTACGCCGAGGTCTGGCCGCGCATTGAGCCTTTTATCATCAATCGGCCACTGGCTTTGCTGCGCTGTCCGACCGGCATCGATGGCCAGCACTTCTTCCAGAAACACGCGTGGAAGGGCCTGAACGAACATATTGTTGAAGTTGATGATCCGTCTGAGAAGGATGAAGAACCGTACATAGCAATCAAGGATTTCGACGGTCTGATCGGTTTGGTGCAGGCCGCCACGCTGGAAATACATCCATGGGGATCGACCCTTAAAAACTGGGAACTGCCAGATATATTGACGATGGATCTTGATCCCGGAGACGGTGTCGCTTGGGAGCGCGTCGTCGAAGGCGCTTTTGAAACAAAGGAGCGGCTCGAGAAACACGGCCTCACCACTTTTGTAAAAACGTCGGGCGGCAAGGGGCTGCATGTCGTTGTGCCGTTAAAACCGAAGGCCGACTGGGAAAGTCTGAAGGCTTTCACCAAGGCAATCGCCGACGAGATGGCGGCGGATAGTCCTGATCGCTACGTATCGACTATTTCCAAAGCCAAACGCAAAGGCAAAATCCTCATCGATTACTTGCGCAATCAACGCGGTATGACTGCGGTTGCGCCATATTCGCCTCGCGCTCGTCCGGGGGCAGCGGTTTCCATGCCGCTCGCATGGAACGAAGTGAGCCCGGCAATCGGCCCGACCCATTTCACCATATTGAATACGCCGACGCGGCTTGCGGCTTTAAAGAACGACCCTTGGGAGGATTTCAGCAAAGCGGCAAAACCTTTACCGAAGCGGTAAGGGAACGCGCCAAAATAAGTAGTTAGCGCTGTTTTTTCTCGTTGGCGAGACTTTTGCGCAAAGCATCCATGATGTTGATAACATTGCCGCTGGTCGGCGGGGGCGTGGCGCTGGATTTAGCCTTTGCGGGTGCTTTTGTTTTCTTCTTCTTGGCGGCGATCATCGATTTCAGATTCCTCTGAACCGGGTCCTTCAGCAAATCCGGATTCCAGTCTTCCGTCTTATCCTTGATCAGCTTACGAACCATGGAAAACAGCTTTTTATCGGGCTTTTCGCCCCCGATATTTGAAAAATAATCCTCAGGTTTTCGCACTTCATCGCCGAAATGCAAGGTCCATAAGACAATACCTGGTCCACGTGGCTCCAGAAGGACGGCTCGTTCGCGCCGGTACATCACCAGTCGCGCCAAGCCGCAGACGCCGCTTTTGTCCATCGCTTCCCGAATGACGGCAAAGGCTTCCTGCCCAACCTTGTCAGCGGGTGAGAGATAATGGGGCTTGTCGTACCAGATCCAACCGATGCTATCGCGTTCTACGAATTTATCGATATCGATGGTGCGTGTGCTTTCGAGGGCCACCGCTTCCAGCTCATCATCTTCAAGGAGGATATAGTCGCCTTCCGCTTTCTCAAAGCCCTTGATCTCGTCCTGATCGCGCACAGGCTTGTGCGTCACTGAATCGACATAGCGGCTGATGACCCGATTGCCTGTTTTGGCGTTGAGCGTGTGAAAGCGCACTTTCTCGCTGTCGCTGGTCGCCGGCATCAACTCGACGGCACAAGTGACGAGCGACAGTTTCAGATAGCCTTTCCAGAATGCGTGCGGCACCGTTTCATCCCCTTTCAGGTGGAGGATAACCAATTGAAGGCTGGAAGGTTCCGGTTCAGGGCCGCGCTGGAACCTGTTAGGGGTTTGGGTGGTTATCAGCGAAGGAGATTCCGCCACAGCCATTTCGGGGAAGCACCATTGCTCGAAAAATCGCCGATCCCGCATCGCCTGATCCATGTCACTGATACCGAGCCGGGCCTAAAGCGCATTCGTTGCGGCACGGGCTTTCGTTATCTCGATTGCCATCGACATGCGGTCAGTGCGGGGGAAAAGGTGCGGATAGCGGCCTTGGCCATTCCGCCCGCATGGAACGACGTCTGGATATGTCTCGACCAGCATGGCCACATACAGGCTACAGGCCGCGACGCACGCGGCAGGAAGCAGTATATCTATCATCCTGCGTGGATGGCAGAGCGCGGACAGAGCAAGTTTTCAAGCTTGCAGGCTTTTGGTCAGAAGCTCAGCGGTCTCCGGCAAAAGATCGACGCAGACATACGGCGACGTTCCCTCGGTCGGGAAAAGGTGGTCTCAACCGTCATCTGGATGATGGACAGACTGTTGCTGCGCGTTGGCAACCCTAACTATGCGCGGGAGAACAACAGTTTTGGCATCACCACCTTGCGCAATCGCCATGTCAAGGACGACGGAGCAGGCTTGCGTCTGGTTTTCACGGGCAAGTCGGGCAAGAGCTGGAACCTGAAACTGTCCGACAGGCGGATTGCACGGATTGTGCGGTCAGTACAGGAGCTGCCGGGGCAGCAACTGTTCCAATATATCGATGACGAGGGAGCCCGGCGCGCCGTTTGCTCGCAGGATATCAACGATTATCTGCGAGACGCCATGGGGGCAGAATTTACCTCCAAGCATTTTCGCACCTGGGCTGCGACCGCAGAGGCAGTTGAAGCACTCTGCTCGACGGAATTACCTGAAAGCGAAGCGGCCAGAAAGCGCGCGCTCAATCAAGTGATTGACGGTATCGCGCAATCGCTTGGCAATACGCGGGCGGTTTGTCGCAGCGCCTATATTCATCCGGGCGTTATCGAGCATTGGGAGCAGGGGACGCTAGCTGGCGAAGTGGAGGCCGCCGGAGCGAACCGACTTGTGGCGCCTCGGCTGAGCAAAGCCGAACGCAATACGCTGAAATGGCTGATGGCGAATGCCTGAATAACGGAACTATTTCTCCCGCATCTGGTTAGTCATGAACTGACAAGGAAGGACGTAATTATGAAAACGGCCAAGTTTCTGCTCGGAATTTCGGGGTTAGCACTGGGATTTGCTCTGGCAAGAGCAGCATCGCCGCAAGTGCCCAAAGGCGTTGTGCCGGTGAAACCGTTCGATCTTTCCCGCTATCTTGGAAAATGGTTTGAGCTTGGCCGTATTGAAAACCGCTTCGAACGCGGTCTCACGCGCACAACGGCGGAATATTCTCTGAACGCTGATGGAACCGTCCGCGTCGTCAATAGCGGGTTTGATCCATGGAAAGGCCGTTCGACAAGTGCGACCGGTACTGCAAAATTTGTAGGCGCGTCCGACGAAGGTGCGTTGAAAGTGTCCTTCTTCGGCCCATTCTATGGCGGTTATAACATTGTTGATCTTGATGAGAATTACGAGTGGGCGATCATCGTCGGGTCAAGCCGCAACTATTTCTGGGTGCTTTCCCGATCCACAGTTCTCACCGACGAACTGAAGGCCCGTGCGGTAGCCGTGGCGTTGCTTCTGGGGATTAATCCCGACGCGATCCACTGGATACCGCAGGAGAAGCCGCTGTAGAGGCCGCTGTAGAGGCCGCTCATTCCACAGGATGATTTGCCATCTCCCTGCAGGATGCGGTGCAGCGTTCGCAAGCCGCCACACATTCTTCCATACCATCCAGCGCGCGACAGCTTTCCGCGCAGTCGTCGCATATCCGGGCGCAGAGCCTGCATAGATCATTGTGGATGGGGCTCTTAAGCATCATCACGTGCGCCGCAGTACGACAAAGTTCGGCGCAGCCCAGCATGGTTCTGAAATGTTTTGGTTCGACATGTGCGCCTCCACGTTCCAGACAATGGTTGGAAGCCATCTCGATACAAGTGCGATAGCAGTCGAGACAGGCGGCGATGCATTCAGTCTGCTTGGCATCGTGCATTTTCCGGTTCCTCCTTTGACATGTTCGAACCCCAAACCACGAAATGGCGTTATTGTTTCAAATGGAACAGAAGCGTATTTTTGCGGTTATGCCTCGGGATGCTCCAGGAGGAGAGCCGATGGCTAGTGGAAAATGGAAAAAGCGAATCCGTCGGGCCAAGGCTGGCCACGAACTGGAGCAGGCGGCAGCACTTCCCTATCGGTTTGAAAATGGCCACCTTAAGATCATGCTGGTCACGTCGCGCAGCACGCATCGCTTCACCTTGCCGAAAGGCTGGCCGATGAAAAAGCGCAGCCTCGCCGACGCTGCACGTATTGAAGCCCTTGAAGAAGCGGGGATTGAAGGAAAAGTCAGCCGTTCTACGATCGGCCACTATCTGTATTGGAAGCGCCTGAAAAGAGTTTTCATCCCGGTTAAGGTGAGGGTCTATCCGTTGCATGTTCAATGCGAAAACGCCCGTTGGCCAGAACAGAAGCAGCGCCAGCGCAAATGGCTTTCGCCGGATGAGGCGGGTCTGCTGGTGGACGAGCCGCAATTGATGAGCCTCATTGCGTCCCTCGATACCGATCATCGAGCCTAATTTTGTGGGAACATAAACTGCGCTTGTCGGTTAGGTGCTGGTCTGAGCCCAGAAAATTCGTCCAAAGGAGAATGAGATGGACGATCATCACATCCCCAAGCAACTCCGACAAGAGCATAAAAAGACATCAACAACGCCTGATAAGAATTCCGAAAAGTCGAAGGACCAGAAGGCCACTGACAGTCTGAGGGACCGCGATGACAAGGAGCATTGGCTCTACGCGCAACGCGTGCCAGACAAATGAGAACGCTCCTTCTCTTGGCCATCGGTGTGGTGTTGCTTCTGGTGGTAGGGTCTCTATTTTATCCTTCCACCGATGACGATGCTGGAACACAGCCTTCGCCCCATTCTTTACAGACAGATCCTCCCGATTGAAGCGCCCGCTTAAAGCGGGCGCTTTCTTTTAGAGGATTGGCTTTCCGCCCGTGACTGCAATGGTTGCCCCTGACGTATAGCTCGATAGTGGATCTGCCAGCATGACATAGGCGGAGGCAAGTTCCGCAGGTTGGGCGGGTCGTTTCATCGGCGTCTGTTTGCCGAATGATGCAACAGCCTCTTCCGGCAATGTGGAAGGGATCAGGGGCGTCCATACCGGACCCGGCGCCACCGCATTGGCGCGAATGCCTTTTTCAGCCAACAATTGCGCAAGGCCAGCAGTGAAATTCTGGATGGCGCCCTTCGTGGTTGCATAGGCCAGCAAGGTCGGGTTGGGCATGTCCGAATTGATCGAAGCCGTGTTGATGATCGCGGATCCCGGTTTCATATGAGGCAGGGCGGCCTTTGTCAGATAGAACATTGCATGGATGTTCACACGGAAGGTCAGATCCCATTCTTCATCGCTGATATCTTCCAACGCGTTAAAACTGGCCTGATGCGCGGCATTATTGACCAGGATATCGATCTGCCCAAATTCTTTGGCAGCGCGCTCTGCAATTTCCCGGCAGGTCTGGGAACGCTGAATATCGCATTTCATCAAAACGGCCTTGCGGCCCTCTGCCTCGATCAGCGACCGCGTTTCAAGCGCATCGGCCTCTTCCTGAAGATAGGCGATCAGAACATCAGCACCTTCTCGTGCAAAGGCGATAGCTACGGCGCGTCCGATCCCGCTATCGCCGCCCGTGATAATGGCTTTTCGTCCTTCCAGCTTGCCGGAACCCTTGTAGCTTGCTTCGCCATGATCAGGCTTGGGATTCATCTTTTCCGTCAAGCCTGGCATGGCCTGATGCGGCGTATCGAGGGGAGGGGCGGGATATTGTTTATTCATAACGGGTTGTCCTTCCTCAGCATTATTATCGCTTCGGATCTAACCACCGGAATCCTCCGGTGTTCCCATCATGTGGCGTAGAATGTGTCCGTGACGTTCGGGACTACTGTTCCAGACCGCGACGACGAAAAAGAGCTTCCGCAATGACCGACAGATCATTGTCACGATTGCTCAGCACAAAGCCGGTAAAGCCCCTGTTATCGCTAGCCGGATTCATGGATAGCGCGAAAATAAACGGCGTTGATCGCGTTTCAAGCGCATCGACGAGCGGCAATACAGTTGCCGGATCCAGCGCCACATCAAGTATAGCGGCGTCGACTTTTTCGTTTTGGAGAAAATGGAGCGCTTGCTCAGTCGTGTTGACGGGGCCAAGAATTACAGCACCAATCGCACCAAGTTTGCGACCGGTTTCCTCCGAAAGAAGAAAACTGTCTTCGAAAACGAGAATGCGCTTGCCCGAAAATGAATACATGGCCCTATCATTTAGACTTATCATA
>NZ_JABXGB010000026.1:0-74754 GCF_022627935.1 Ochrobactrum sp. C6C9
TCTCCTTCCATGAGACAAGTGAATCACAGATCAAGCCAAACGGGAATCCCGAATCCGGTTAACAGCGACATGCTTTAAAAGTCGTGCCGCCTAGCAGATCGTCGAAACCTCAGCCATCAGCCAGTCGCGGAAGAGCTGTAATGCATGGTTTGAGGCAATGGTCTCATGGCTGCAAATGAACTTGTAAGATTCCTTGGGCTGGAAGAATTTCTCCGATACGATGCCGAGACTGCCGCGCTGCACGTCGCTTTCGAGAAGCGGTCGATGAGAAAAGCCAATGCCTTGTCCCGACCGCGCCGCCGCCAGAAGCGTGTGCTGGTCGTCGAAAAACAGATTTGAGTTTGCGGCTATATCACCAATGCCGTGGTGCGATATCCATCGCTTCCAATCGCTCATGTCGCGGTAGTGTAGGCGCGGAATGTCGGGGTTTGTGAGAAGGTCTTCCGGGTTTGCCACGCCTTCGAGAAGAGAAGGGCTACAGACGGGAACGAGCTTTTCGGTCAACAGGTCGATGCTGTAGGCACCGGCAGGGGCGTTCAGGCAATATTTGATCTGCGCGTCTTCTCTGTCATGCGCAATGGAATCGATCTCGAGATTGTTCAGATGCAGCTGTATACCCGGGTTCTGTTTGAGGAATCCAGCAATGCGGCTGGCAATGACTTCCATAGAGAAGAAAGGCCCGGCGCGGACGCGGAGAATTTGCGCCCTGTTGTCCTGACCGATAAGGGCCGTCACAGCACCGATTTCGTCAAGGGCACGCCCACAAACTTCGGCCAGCAATGCGCCCTCTGCGGTAACGGTCACGCCACGAGGCCCGCGAATAAGCAACTGGCAGCCCAAGGCCTGTTCGAGAAGTTTGATCTGATGACTGACCGCGCCTTGGCTGACCGCAAGCTCTTCCGCCGCAGCGGTAAAGCTCTGGCAGTGCGCCACGGCTTCAAAAGCCCGCAACGCTTTCAAGCTTGGAAGTCTTCTCCGCCCGGCTCGTGAATTCATAGTCCCATTAAATTTTCTAATAACATTGAATAGTTCTTTTGCATTGATCGGCTGCGGGCACAAGCATAATCGTCAATCAATAAAAGCTGCCCAAGGGAGCATTCCCACCGGCTGATGATCTCAGGTGACGCTGATTTTCTGGGATCAGACATTGCCGGGCAAGGGCGAATAACAGGAGATCGGAACATGCATAAGCACGCCAAAATGGGAATTATTGCAGCGGTTGTCGCCGTGTTCGGTGCTTTCCCATCCTATGCCGAGGAAATCCGCATGGGAGCCGAGGGCGCTTATGCGCCGTTCAATTACCTCGATCCCAATGGGAAGCTGCAGGGCTTCGATATCGACGTCGGCGATGCGATCTGCGAGAAACTGAAAGCGGATTGCGTGTGGAGCGCCAATGAATGGAGCGGGATTATTCCTGCTCTTCAGGCGAAGAAATTTGATGTGATGGCGTCGTCGATGGCTATCACGGAATCGCGCATGCAGCAGGTCAATTTTTCCAATCCCTACTACTACAATACCATGCGGTTTGTTGCGTTGAAGGAACTTGGCCTGAAGGACGTGACGCCGGAAAGCGCCAAGGGGAAGGTCATAGGCACCCAGACCGGCTCTATCGCGGTCGATGTTTTGCAGCGCTTTTTCCCTGATAATGAGGTGAAGCTCTATCCGACGCTGGAAGAAGCTTTCCTCGACATTGAAAACGGTCGCGTGGACCTCGTGCTTGAATCCAAGTTCGCGCTCAGCAACTGGATTTCTAAGGGAGCGAGCTGCTGCGAGTTTGTCGGTAACGAGTTCCTGCTCGATGGCACATTGGGCGCTGGCATGGCCTTCCGCAAGGATGATGAGGAGCTGCGCGCGCGCGTCAACAAGGCGCTGGAAGAGATCATCCAGGACGGCACCTACGACAAGATCCGCGCCAAGTATTTTGACTTCGACATTCGGGAAAAGCCGAAATTCGCCAGCGAAATCTTCGCAAAATAGTTCGTTCCGAAAGGGCCCTGATCTGAAGCACCACATCAGATCGGGTGCCCGCCTTGTGCCATGCGCAAGGTTGCGGCGGCGCGATCATGCTTCAGCCGTTACATTCTCGACCAATCCAGACTGGTCTTCGCCGACATAGAGCATTTCCAGCAAAAGTGCGTAGCGGTTTTGCGTAGGATAATGCGTAAAAACAAATAGATAGAGCGGTTCCACGATTCCGTTTTCACCGGAACCGCTCTAAGAAAGGTCGATCCCGTGTCCTATCGCGTTGCGATCATCGAACTCATCAATGAAAGTAATACCTTCACGAAAAATCGCACGAGTATTGGCGATTTCCGTGCGTCCCACTATTTCAAGGGTGATGAGATTCCGGCCAATTTCCGCGGCACCGGCTCGGAGGTCGGCGGCGCGATAAAGGTCGCGGATGAAAAGGGATGGACACCTGTTTATATTACTGCCGCCCATGCGGAGCCGAATGGCGCGGTGCTGGAAAGCGCACGTCTGGAAATCACAGGCGAATGCCTGCGGCGGTTGAAGGAATGCGGACCGTTCAACGGTATCTTCGTCGCTCTGCATGGTGCCATGGTGACGGAAACGGATCAGGATGGCGACAGCCAGTTCCTGCGCGAAATCCGCTCGGTGGTTGGGTATGATGTACCGATTGCCATCACGCTCGATCTTCATGCGAATATTTTCGACGAACTGGCCGATCTGGCGCAGATCGCGGTTTCATTCCGAACCTATCCGCATGTCGATATGAATGAGGTTGGGGTTGAGGCTTGTTCGCTGCTGGATCGGGCGATGAAGGGCGAGATCGAACCTGCTCTCGCCATCGCCCGCCCGCCAATGCTGCTCGGTTGCGATGACGGTCGCACGACGGATAATGGCCCGATGTGCCGTCTGCTCGAAAGCGCGGACCGCGAAATGCAGCAGCCGGGCATCCTCAATGTGGCGATCAATGCCGGTTTCACCGATGCCGATGTTTGGGCGGCGGGACCAAGTGTTATTGTCACCTTCGATGCGAAAAGTGTTGAACGGCAGGCCGCTTTCGATGTTGCAGGCAAGATGTGTGATGAAATCTGGTCCTATAAGGATCAGTGGACGCAGCCGATGCCTCTTGATGCGTGCATCGCGCGATTGAAAGAGGCGCGCGGCGCCAAGGGCACGATTGTTGTTGCGGACTTCTCGGATAATCCCGGCTCGGGCGCTTATAGCGATTGCACCGCGCTGATTGCGGCGATGCTGGACGCCGGTGTGACCGATGCCGCCGCTGGCGCGCTGCTGGACCCCGAAGCGGTGGCCGAGATTGCAGCCAAGGCAGTGGGCGAGACCCTCACGGTGACGATTGGCGGCAAGTCTGATCCAACGGTCGGCGGTGGCCCGCTGACGGTGACGGGCCGTGTCATGGCGATCAGCGAAGGCAGCTTCGTTTTCGAAGGGCCGATGTTTACGGGTCTGCCCGGAACGACCGGAAAATCCGTGTGCCTGCGCGTGGAGGGGATCGACATCATGATCGTTTCCGAACGGATGCAGATGCTCGATCAGAACATCTTCCGGATTGTCGGTATCGAGCCGAAGGAAAAGGCAATTGTTGCGGTCAAGTCGATGCAGCATTTCAAGGGGGCTTTCGGCCCGATTGCGGCGCAGATCATCGTGACCGATGCTGGTGGGTTGAGTTCGCCGGATCTTTCGAGACGCACTTATTCGCGCCTGCGGCGTCCGGTTTTCCCACTGGATACACTCTCGTGAGTACATCAGTGAAAGTCCCAACTGAATCTGTTGGACTTTTGCCAGCGAACAGGGAATTTAGAGCATTTCCAGCAAAAGTGCGTAGCGCCTACGCTGGGAAATCAGTCCACTGGACTGATTTCTAATCCCGCTTCGATGCGTAGGATAGTGCGTAAAACAAATAGATTGAGCGGATCCACGATTCCGTTTTAATCGGAACCGCTCTAGAACCGTTTCGATCTGACGTAATCAATCATACCCACGGATGGAGTATCCGATGCAGACAGCGCCAATTTTCGCCGGATTAAAAATCGAGGCGGCTGAAATACGGGTTATCCGGTTGCCGCTGCTCGTGCCTTTCGTGATCTCCACCGGCACGATGACTGAAAAGGTGATACCGATCCTCACCCTGAAGGCGGAAGGTCTTGAAGGCTATGCCGAAGGCGTGATGGACCCCTTGCCGGATTATCTCGAAGAAACCATCTCCGGCTCGCTCTCATTCCTGCGCGATGTGCTGCTGCCGCAGATTGTTGGAAAGCGTTTCAACGGTCCGGCTGATCTTGCCGCCATTCTCGATCCGTGGCGCGGGCACAGGATGAGCAAGGCCATGGTCGAAATGGCCGTGTGGGACTTGTGGGCGAAAGCGCTGAACCTGCCATTGAGCGTTGCGCTTGGTGGCGTTCGCGATGCCATCGATGTTGGTGTCAGCCTTGGCATCGCCGATATTCCAACGACGATTGACCGCGTCGCGGCTTCGCTCGACGCCGGTTACAAGCGCGTGAAGCTCAAGATCAAGCGCGGCCATGATCTGGCGATGCTGCAAGCCGTGCGCGACCGCTTCCCGGACGCCAAGCTGACCGTTGACGCCAATACGGATTATCGCCTGTCGGACCTGCCGCTTTTGAAAGCCATGGACGCATTCGCGCTCGATTACATCGAGCAGCCGTTGGCGTTTGACGACATTACCGACCATGTGCATGTGCAGGAAAAACTGCTGACGGCCATTTGTCTCGATGAAAGCATTCGCTCTTCGGTCGATGCGCGCAAGGCGCTCGTCGCGCGTGCCTGCCGGGTCATCAACATCAAGGTCGGGCGCGTCGGTGGCCACAGCGCATCGCGGGCCATTCATGATGTCTGCGCGGCTTTCGATGTACCTGTATGGTGCGGCGGCATGCTGGAGGCAGGCATTGGACGTGCGCACAATATCCATCTTTCGACGCTGGTGAATTTCACCAAGCCGGGGGATACCTCGTCCGCCAGTCGCTATTTCCCGCGCGACATTGTCAATGAGCCGCTGGAAGCCGAAAACGGCGGCATGGCTGTGCCGAAAAACGGCCCGGGTATTGGTGTGACGCTCGACCGCGCCTTCCTCGATACGGTGACGAACCATCGCGAGGAATTCGCAGCATGAGCGAAATAGTCATCCGCGAACTCGCATCGCTGGCCGAGATGAAGGATTCGGAAACTGTGCAGCGGCTTGTCTGGGGCGACGACGATCCTGTCGATGCCTCCGATCTGTTGCTTGCTATCCAGCATGAAGGCGGGCTTGTCGCCGGTGCCTTCGATGGTGAGAAGATGCTGGGTTTCATCTTCGGTTTCCCGACTGCGACACCGGGCATCCAGCATTCGCATCGTCTGGGGGTTTTGCCGGAAGCGCGGGGCCTGAAGCTTGGTGCGCGCATGAAGTGGTTCCAGCGTGACTGGTGCCTTGCGCGCGGCGTGACCCATGTGCGCTGGACCTATGATCCCATTCGCGCGGTCAATGCCGGGTTGAATATTGCAAGCCTTGGCGCCACGTCGTCCACCTATCACATCGACTATTATGGTCCGATGGTCGGCATCAATGCGGGCCTTCCGTCGGATCGCATCGTAGCCGACTGGCACTTGGACGATCCGCGTGTCGAAGCCCGTTCCAAAGGGCAGGCGCCTGAATTTCCCGCCGATATTCGTCGCGTCGAATTTCCCGGCGATATCGACCAGCTGCTTGCGACAGATCCAGCGGCGGCCATGCAGGCGCGCCTGTCGCTTCGCGAGACGCTGCGCGCAGCCTTTGCCGAAGGGCAGCGCATTGTCGGCTTCGATCCCAAAATACCTGCCTATCTGCTGCGCTGAAGCCAGCCCGCGCGCCCTTTTAAAAGCCCGCATCCGAGCATCGGTTGCGGGCTGACTTTTTTCCGCGCGGCGCTACTTATTACATGGAGCGGACATCCCCCACGCTTGCGATGGTTTTTGAAAGGCAGAGCAAGCGCTCGCGTGTATGGTGAGTCCTCGACAGGATGCAGGCGGCGAAAGGAAAAGCGAATTGGCTCAGCATCGCGTAGTGATTGTCGGCGGCGGTTTTGCGGGTTTGCAGCTGGCGAAAGATCTGCAAAGTCCGGATACATCGATCACGATCATCGATCGCAGAAACCATCATCTTTTCCAGCCCTTGCTCTATCAGGTCGCGACGACTGTTCTTGCAACATCGGAAATCGCCTGGCCGATCCGCTCCGTCTTTCGCAATCGCGAAGAGGTTTCCACCCTGCTGGCTGAAGTGACGGGCGTGGACACGCAGGCGCGCAAGGTGCATCTCCGCGATGGGCACGCCGTTGATTATGACACGCTTGTGCTTGCGACCGGTGCGCGGCACGCTTATTTCGGACGCGACGAATGGGAGCCTTATGCACCGGGCCTGAAGGCGCTGGAAGATGCGACGACTATTCGCCGCCGTCTCCTGCTGGCTTTCGAACAGGCCGAGCTGGAGGCCGATCCCGAAGTTCGCAAAGCGCTGTTGACATTCAGCATCATCGGCGCGGGGCCGACCGGCGTGGAACTGGCGGGGATCATTGCGGAACTGGCCCACCGCACCTTGGTCAAGGAATTCCGCAATATCGATACATCCACAGCCCGCATCATACTCATTGAAGCCGGGCCGCGCATTCTGCCGGTTTTCCCGCCGTCGCTTTCGGAATATGCGGAGAAGTCGCTGACGAAAATGGGCGTGGAGGTCAGAACCGGAACGCCCGTCACTGCCTGCGATGCCAGGGGCATTTCCATCGGTGACGAACAGGTCGCGAGCCGCACCGTCATCTGGGCGGCGGGTGTGCAGGCTTCGAAAGCGGCTGAATGGGTGGGCGCCGAACAGGATCGCGCCGGGCGCGCCGTGGTCGAGCCGGACCTGACAGTGAAGGGCCATCCCGAAATCTTTATCGTCGGGGATACGGCTCTGGTCAAAACCGCTGATGGAAAGCCAGTGCCGGGCATTGCGCCTGCCGCCAAGCAGCAGGGCAAATATGTGGCGAAGGTGATCAAGGCGCGGTTTGCCAATCATGCCGCGCCCGGTTCCTTCCGTTACAAGCATCTTGGCAACCTTGCCACCATCGGTCCAAGTGCAGCCGTCATCGATTTCGGGTCGCTGCGGCTCAAAGGCTGGATTGCATGGTGGATATGGGGCCTCGCCCATATCTATTTTCTCATTGGCACGCGCAGCCGTCTGGCGGTGGCGCTCAGCTGGCTCTGGGTCTTCATTTCGGGGCAGCACTCAGCGCGTCTGATTACGCAGAAAGAAACGCTGAAAAATGAAGTGTAGGCGTGTCGCCCACGGCATGTTTACGCCAACGCGATAGTGAATTTCGTTTCGCTGGACACATGGTTGTGTGCGCCATTCTTAGAGCGCGGTTCGATCTGATTGAATCAGATCGAACCGCGCTCTAATTTTTCTGTTATAACGCGCATCTTCTCCGATAACCGTTTCACACTTTTCGGGATGCGCTCTTAACGAGGAGATATGAGAATGCGCTTGATGATGGGAATGCTGCTGGCGGGTGTCAGTATTTTGGGTGGGGCGAACCTGGCGCAAGCCGAGGAAAGCGTGGAAGTTCTCCATTACTGGACCTCGGGCGGTGAGGCGGCAGCGCTTAATCTCTTGAAGGAAAATCTTCAGAAACAGGGTATTGGCTGGGTCGATATGCCGGTCGCCGGCGGTGCGGGCGAGGCTGCCATGACGACCTTGCGCGCCCGTGTGACGGCGGGCAATGCGCCTGCCGCCGTGCAGATGCAGGGTTTCGACATTCTGGATTGGGCGGAGCAGGGCGTGCTCGGCAATCTGGATGAAGTCGCCGACAAGGAAGGCTGGGACAAGGTCATCCCGCCTGCAATCCAGCGCTTCTCGAAATATGACGGCCACTGGATCGCCGCGCCGGTCAATGTGCATTCCACCAACTGGGCGTGGTACAACAAGGCCGCGCTCGACAAGGCAGGCGGAAAAGTGCCGCAGAACTGGGACGAGCTTGTCGCGCTGCTCGACAAGTTCAAGGAACAGGGGATCACGCCGATTGCCCATGGCGGCCAGCCCTGGCAGGAAGCGCTTATCTTCACAAGTGTCGTGATGTCGTTCGGGCCGGATTTCTACAAGAAGGCGCTGATCGATCTCGATCCGGAAGCGCTGAAGAGCGATACCATGAAGCAGGTCTTCGAGCGGATGGCGAAGCTGCGCACCTATGTGGACGACAACTTCTCCGGACGTGACTGGAATCTTGCCTCATCAATGGTCATCGACGACAAGGCGGGCGTGCAGTTCATGGGCGACTGGGCCAAGGGCGAGTTCACCAAGGCCGGAAAAAAGCCGGGCGCGGATTTCGTTTGCGGTCGTTTTCCGGGAACGGAAGGTTCCGTGGCTTTCAATGCCGATCAGTTCGCTGTCTTCGAAGTGGGTGAGGACAAGCGCAAGGCGCAACTTGCACTCGCAGCCGCTGTGGAAGACGTCAATTTCCAGTCGGCCTTCAATGTGGTGAAGGGCTCGGCACCGGCGCGCACGGATGTGCCGACCACGGCATTTGACGAATGCGGACAAAAGGCGATCAAGGATCTGGCCGCCGCCGACAAGAGCGGATCGCTGCTTGGTTCCTTCTCGCAGTCGCATGCACAGCCAACCGCGATCAAGAATGCGATGTTCGATGTCATCACCCGCCAGTTCAATGGCCAGCTGACGGCTGATCAGGCGGTTGAAGAGCTCAGCTCCGCCATCGACATGGCGAAATAAATAAAAAAGCCTCCACCGAAACCTTCGGGGGAGGCTTTTTCGTTAGAGCGGTTCCAGTTAAATTGGAATCGCTGGAGCCGCTCTATCCATTTGTTTTCACGCATTGTCCTACGCAAAACCGCTTCGCACTTTTGCTGGAAATGCTCTAGATCGGCTTTTATGCCAGATCGAAACGGTCGGCGTTCATCACCTTGGTCCAGGCGGCAACGAAGTCCTTCACGAACTTCTCCTTGCTGTCGTCCTGAGCATAGACTTCGGCATAGGCGCGAAGGATCGAATTCGAACCGAAAACGAGATCGACGCGCGTTGCGGTGAACTTCGGCGTGCCGGTCTTGCGGTCGCGGATTTCATACAGGCCTTCGCCGGTCGGAACCCACGTGTAGCGCATGTCGGTGAGCGTGGCGAAGAAATCCGTCGTCAACGCGCCGACCTTGTCGGTGAAGACGCCATGCGCCGTGCCGCCATGGTTGGTGCCGATGGCGCGCATGCCGCCGACAAGGACCGTCATTTCAGGGGCGGTGAGGCCCATGAGCTGGGCACGGTCGAGGAGCAGTTCCTCGGCGCTGACCACATAGTCCTGCTTCTGCCAGTTGCGGAAACCGTCTGCCAGCGGCTCGAGCGGAGCAAAGCTTTCGGCATCGGTCTGCTCGGCTGTCGCATCGCCACGTCCCGGTGCGAAAGGCACTTCAATGTCGAAACCGGCGGCCTTGGCTGCCTGTTCCACACCGTAATTGCCAGCCAGCACGATGACATCGGCCAGACTTGCGCCAGACGCCGCTGCAATCGGTTCCAGAACCGAGAGAACACGGGCCAGACGTTCCGGCTCGTTGCCTGCCCAATCCTTCTGCGGAGCCAGACGGATACGCGCGCCGTTTGCGCCGCCACGGAAATCCGAACCGCGATAGGTGCGGGCGCTGTCCCAGGCGGTGGAAACCAGATCGGACACGGAAAGGCCGGAAACGGCGATCTTGGCCTTGAGGTCCTTCACGTCGTAATCCGTGCGGCCAGCAGGAACCGGGTCCTGCCAGATCAGGTCTTCCGTCGGCGCGTCAGGCCCGATGTAACGGGTCTTCGGGCCCATGTCGCGATGGGTCAGCTTGAACCATGCGCGGGCAAAGGCATCCGAGAACGCGTCGAAGTCGTTCATGAAACGCTCGGAAATCGCGCGATAGATCGGGTCTACTTTGAGCGCCATATCCGCATCGGTCATCATCGGGTTCAGGCGGATTGACGGGTCTTCCACGTCAACCGGCTTGTCCTGCTCGGCAATCGAAATGGGCTCCCATTGCGATGCGCCAGCCGGGCTCTTGACCAGATGCCATTCATGCTTGAACAGCATTTCGAAGAAACCGTTGTCCCACTTGGTCGGTTCCGTGGTCCATGCGCCTTCGAGGCCCGAAACCACGGTATCACGACCGATGCCGCGACCCTTGGTATTCATCCAGCCCAGCCCCTGATATTCAGGCCCTGCATCTTCCGGATCGGGACTGAGGTTAGCCGGATCGCCATTGCCATGGGTCTTGCCGATCGTATGGCCGCCAGCTGTCAGCGCCACGGTTTCCTCGTCGTCCATACCCATGCGGGCAAAGGTTTCGCGCATCTGCGCTGCCGTTGCCAACGGATCGGACTTACCGTTCACGCCTTCCGGGTTGACATAAATCAGGCCCATCTGGACCGCCGCCAGCGGGTTGTCCAGCGTGCTCGGCTTGGTCACGTCACCGTAACGGCCATCGCTTGGCGCCAGCCATTCCTTTTCATTGCCCCAATAGGTGTCTTTTTCGGGCGCCCAGATATCTTCACGGCCAAAGGCGAAACCAAAGGTCTTAAGACCGGCGACATCATAGGCAATCGTACCGGCAAGCGCGATCAGGTCGGCCCAGGAGAGCCGGTTGCCGTACTTCTTCTTGATCGGCCACAGCAAACGGCGACCCTTATCGGTGTTGACGTTATCCGGCCAGGAATTGAGCGGCGCAAAACGCTGGTTACCGGTGCTGGCGCCACCGCGACCATCGGAGGTGCGGTAGGAACCGGCGGCGTGCCAAGTCACGCGAGCCATCATGCCGACATAGCTGCCCCAGTCGGCAGGCCACCACTCCTGACTATCGGTCATGAGCGCGCGCAGATCGGCCTTGAGGGCTTCCACGTCGAGCTTTTTCAGCTCTTCTTTATAGTTGAAGTCCTTGCCCAGCGGATTGGTCTTGCTGTCGTGCTGGTGCAGAATGTCGAGGTTCAGCGCATTGGGCCACCATTCCATGACAGAACTGCCAAGCGCGGTATTGCCGCCATGCATGACCGGACATTTTCCGGCCGATTTCGTCTTAACGTCCATGATTGCTCTCCGATGGCTTTCCCAAAGATGGCTTTCGCTAAATTGAACGAGCGGCTGACACTGGCATGCCAAAGCGTCCGCTTTATGAAGGCGGACACTCCGGGCCACAGTCAGTTTTGGTACGGTAATCAATGCTTCCGATAAATTCCAATTGTATATTCTAAAGGCTGCGATATGCTCAGCTTATGATTGGCCTCTCCATGAAACACCTTCGCTATTTCGACTCGCTGGCGCGATTGAGCCATTTCGGGCGCGCGGCAGCGGCCTGCTCCATCTCTCAACCCGCCTTATCCTTGCAGATCAAGGAACTGGAAGACCTGATCGGCGCGCCTCTGGTGGAGCGTGGTGGCAGACAAATCCGCCTGACCGGGCTCGGTGAGGAATTCGCGGAGAGGGTGCGCGGCATTCTGCGTTCGGTCGACGAACTGGAAGAGCTGGCGCGGGCAGCGCATGGCCCGTTCACGGGGCGCCTGCGTCTCGGCGTGATCCCGACGGTTGCGCCCTATCTTCTGCCGGAAGTGATCAAGACGCTCACCCAGCGTTATCCGGGGCTGGAACCACGCCCGCGTGAGGCCATCACCCAGAAACTGATCGAAGACCTTTTGGAAGCCAGACTGGACGCGGCGATTGTCGCCTTGCCGATTTCCGAGCCTGCCTTGCAGGAAGTGCCCCTCTTTGAAGAGGAATTCGTGCTGATGCGCCCGCTGGAAGATGCGGGCAAGCCGGTTCCCAGCGCCGAAAAACTGCATGAAATGCGGCTTCTTCTTCTGGAAGAAGGGCATTGTTTCCGCGATCAGGCGCTATCCTTCTGCAATATTGCGAATGCGCCGCCGCGTGAATTGATGGAAGGCAGTTCACTGTCCACGCTTGTGCAGATGGTGGGTGCTGGCATCGGCATTACGCTTGTGCCGGAGATGGCGGTCTATACGGAAACACTCGCCGCGAATGTCTGCATGTTCCGCCTTGCCGAACCGCGCCCGTCGCGGACCATCGGTCTGGTTTGGCGCAAAAGCAACCCGCTGTCGTCGCAACTCTCGCAGATCGCCGAGATCGTTCGGGAAGTCGGGCTGCGCAATCAGGACCGGATGCAGGCTTTGTTGAGCCAATGAACCACCCGTCTGCGTCGGATCGGGCCTATTCTCCCACAATTTCGCCGACAACTTTGCCCGCTACAGACGTGCAGCGAAGATAGACCCGGTTCACGGCAACGCCGGGCAGGGGCTTTTCAAGAGCGTCGCGGGCGTGAAAGCCGTTTGCGTTATTCATTATAAGCAACCTGCGGCTTTCCTGCGGGATGGAATAGCGAAATTTGTTTTCTGATATGGCATTCACCATGTCAGTGACGACGTCATGGGATTGGGTATGCTCCTCGCCCACCTTCCCGTCGAACTGGCCGCTCATATAAGTTGTAATCGAGCCGTTCTGGTCATGGCTGAAAATGGTTGCCTTGACGCGATGTTCTATGACCATCACGTCATTTTGCCCGTCTTCATAGACAGTCGGATTGAGCTTGAAATAATACGCATCCGATAAGCCTATTCTGTCCACAAGCGCTGCCAGACCATCGAGTTTGCAGGTCGGAACCCAATGAAAATAGCCGCGTTCCTCGAAATTAATGGCAATGTTATAGACTGATATGTAGTCGGGAACGGCCACCTCTGTGCCGGTAAGTGCACTGTCGGAATGAAACTCCAATCGGTTCGTTGGCGTTAGATCCTGTAATCCGGCGCGTTCAAGTCTTTCGAGACTGTCTGCGGAAGTGGTGAAGACGGAAAACGGCGTCTGGTTTCTCCCGTCGGTTAACGTCGGCATAAGCGCCTGGGTCAGCGAAACGGCCAGCAGCGCACCCGCAATGGCATCCAATGTCGCATCGTCAAGGATGGACGGTATATCGACCGCGACGATCCCGATTTCCGGGCAATCCAACTGATACTGCAAATCTTTGAGCAAGTTTGCGAAGACATGTGCGGCCTGGTCGGCCAGATCCGCCGCGAGTTCCTTGTCACGCAAATCCGCGAGCGAAATCATGATGCCGCTCTTGGTGAGATAGTGCTCACAAAAGTCGCTTGCGGCCTGGTGAGGCAGCGAAAAGATAACCGGAGTTTCAAAGTGTTTCGTCATGAGAGTTATCTTTCCAGCGGGAAAATTAGGGAGTGAACTACCCCCTAATCTCCATCCAGAAGTTAGTAACGGGCGTTCTTAGCAGAGATAATATTATTTCTTCTTATTGTTGCAGTCATAAACATAAAGAAAATCAATACAGCTGAGTGTTGAAGAGAGTCCCTTCAATACATCTTCAAATGCAATTGATTGCTTGCTTACGGTGTTGTTTGGATTATGCATTGAACTTCTCCCAATTTTTAAAATGTGCCTTTTTATGAAGGTAGCTTATTATTGAAGTCATTTATTATTTCGCGAAATAGCAAAGGAGCGCTGGCAATTTTATATCAGAGATTGCTTTTTATAGTGTTGATTCTTGCGGGCGAGTTTTTGGTTCGGCGAAAGGATTCTGCCATACTGCGCCAGTCCCGCCGACAAAGCCTACCATGGCCTTCTTCCCAATCCCATTTTACACCACACGCCTGCTCGCGAAATTTTGACGTTTACGGAAACGTCAAACTGCGCTAGTTTTGAGTCCGAACTGGTCGGCTGCGACCCGAGAACGGGTTAAGGCTGGCCAGAATGCTGCAAAAATGGCAGGTTTTCGAGTGAGAACGGTCCTTTTTGTTGCAGCATGCAGGTTGTCACGGCGTTTTGCCAGTTAAGCAGACAGCATGCATGAAACGCGGTTTGGAGCTGGTATCCGTCCGTTACGGGCTGGCTCAGGTGATGAATTTGGAGGATTTTGATGCCGAGCTATCGCGCGCCCGTTGAAGATACGAATTTCGTGCTCAACGACGTTCTGAACTATCAGCGTTACAACAATCTGCCGGGCTTTGCCGACGCGTCGCCCGACGTGGTCGAGGCAATCCTGTCGGAAGGTGCAAAGCTCGCTGAAGGCACCCTGTTCCCTGTCAATCACAGCGGCGACCGCGAAGGCTGCAAGCGCGCTGCCGATGGCAGCGTCACCGCGCCGAAGGGTTTCAAGGAGGCCTTCGATCTTTACCGCGAAGGCGGCTGGCTCGGTCTCGCCGTGCCGGAGCAATATGGCGGCCAGGGTCTGCCTTATCTGCTGCACACCGCCGTCGGCGAATATATGTCCTCGGCCAATATGGCGCTCACCATGTATCCCGGTCTGACGCAGGGCGCGATTGCCGCGATCCTTGCCCATGGCACCGATGAGCAGAAGGACACCTATCTGCCGAAGATGGTGGAAGGCACCTGGACCGGCACGATGAACCTGACCGAACCGCATTGCGGCACGGATTTGGGTCTCCTGCGCACCAGCGCGGCGCCGCAGGGCGACGGCTCCTACAAGATTTCCGGCCAGAAGATTTTCATCTCGGCTGGCGAACATGACATGTCGGAAAACATCATCCATCTGGTGCTGGCCCGTATCGACGGCGCGCCGGAAGGTGTGAAGGGCATTTCGCTGTTCATCGTGCCGAAGTTCATTCTCGATGAAAACGGCAACCCGGGTGCGCGCAACGGCGTTTCCTGTGGGTCTATCGAAGAGAAGATGGGCATTCACGGCAACGCCACCTGCGTCATGAACTATGACGATGCGACCGGCTATCTGATCGGCGAGGCGCATAAGGGCCTGCGCGCCATGTTCACCATGATGAACGAAGCGCGTCTCGGCGTGGCGCTGCAGGGGCTTTCGATTGCCGAAACCGCCTATCAGAATGCCGCGATCTATGCCCGCGAGCGTAATCAGGGCCGCGCCCTTTCTGGCGCGAAAGAGCCGGAAAAGAAGGCTGACCCGATTATCGTGCATCCGGATATCCGTCGCAACCTGATGACGATCCGCGCTTTCAACGAAGCAGGCCGCGCGCTCATCCTGTGGACGGCGCTGAATTCCGACATCGCGCACCGTTCCGGTGATGAGGGTGAGCGTCAGGCCGCCGATGATCTGGTCGGCCTGTTGACGCCGGTGCTGAAAGGCGTTCTGACCGACAAGGGTTTTGAACATGCCGTCATGGCGCAGCAGGTGTTCGGCGGTCACGGCTATATCGAAGAACACGGCATGAGCCAGTATGTGCGCGATGCGCGCATTGCGATGATCTATGAGGGTGCGAACGGCATTCAGGCGCTCGATCTGGTCGGTCGCAAGCTGGCGCTGAATGGCGGTCGTGCGGTCACGACCTTCTTCAAGGAAGCGGGCGAGTTCTGCGAAGCCAATCGCGACAACGAGAAGCTGTCCTTCTTCACCAAGCATCTGAAGAAGGGGCTCAACGACCTTCAGGCCGCCACCATGTGGCTGATGCAGAACGCCATGGCGAAGCCCGACAATGCCGGTGCAGCCTCCAATGACTATATGCACCTTTTCGGTCTGGTTGCTCTGGGCCTGATGTGGGGCCGCATGGCCAAGGTCGCCGAGGAAAAGCTGGCGGCAGGTGAAGGCAACAAGGCTTACCTTGAAGCCAAGCTTGTCACTGCCCGGTACTATTTCGAGCGTATCATGCCGGAAAGTGCCGCCCATCTGGCGCGCATCCAGTCGGGTGCGGATAGCATGATGGCGCTGCCTGCGGATGCGTTCTGATTTTCTGCCGATATTTTAAAGGTTAGGCCGGGTTCTTCGGACCCGGCGGGAAGGAGAAAAAATGGCTGAGGCTTATATTTACGATCACGTGCGGACGCCGCGCGGGCGCGGCAAGAAGGACGGGTCCTTGCATGAAGTGCCTGCTGTGCGTCTGGGCGCAAAGGTTCTGGAATCCCTGCGCGACCGCAACAACATCGATACCGCCAAGGTCGATGACATTATTTTTGGCTGTGTCGATCCGGTTGGCGAAGCCGGTGCCGTCATTCCGCGCTCTGCCGCTTTTGAAGCCGGATACGACTTCAAGGCCCCGGGCATCCAGATTTCGCGCTTCTGCGCTTCGGGTCTCGATGCCATTAATCTGGCGGCTGCCAAGGTTGCCTTCGGCGCCGATGATCTGGTGATAGCGGGCGGCGTTGAAAGCATGTCGCGCGTGGGTATGGGCATGTCGGGCGGCGCCTGGTACATGGATCCATCGGTTGGCTTCCCGGGCTATTTCATGCCGCAGGGCGTTTCCGCCGATCTGATCGCCACGAAATACGGTTTCAGCCGCGACGACGTCGATGCCTATGCTGTCGAAAGCCAGAAGCGCGCCGGCAAGTCGTGGGAAAAGGGTTATTTCAAGAATTCGGTCATTTCGGTCAAGGATCAGAACGGCCTGACCATTCTCGACCATGACGAGCATATGCGCCCGACGACCGACATGCAGGCGCTGGGCCAGTTGAACCCGTCCTTCGTGATGCCGGGCGAAATGGGCGGCTTCAATGCTGTCGGCATTCAGGCGCATCCGGAAATCGAAACGGTCAATCACGTTCATCATGCCGGTAATTCGTCGGGTATCGTCGATGGCGCAGCGGGCGTTCTGGTTGGCTCCAAGAAGGCTGGCAAGGCGTTCGACATCAAGCCGCGCGCCCGTATCCGCGCTTTCGCCAATATCGGCTCCGACCCGGCGCTGATGCTGACCGGCCCGGTCGACGTGACGGAAAAACTGCTCAAGCAGGCAAAGCTGAAGATTTCGGATATCGACCTGTTCGAACTCAACGAAGCCTTCGCCGCTGTGGTGCTGCGCTATATGCAGGCCTTCGACATTCCGCACGACAAGATCAACGTCAATGGCGGCGCGATTGCCATGGGCCATCCGCTCGGCGCAACCGGCGCGATGATCCTCGGTACGGTGCTGGATGAGCTGGAACGCCGCGATCTCAACACCGCGCTGGTGACCTTGTGCATCGGTGCTGGCATGGGCACGGCGACGATCATCGAGCGCGTATAAGGGCGAGGGAGGTTTTTACGAATGGCTTACACGAATTTCAAAGTTGAGACCGACGCCGACGGCATTGCCCTCGTCACCTGGGACATGCCTGAAAAGTCGATGAATGTTTTCACCGTCGAGGCGATGCAGGAACTGAACGCCATCATCGATGCGGTGGTTGCCGATGACAAGATCAAGGGCGTGGTCATCACGTCCGGCAAGGAAAGCTTCTCCGGTGGCGCCGACCTGACCATGCTGGAAGGCATGTTCAAGGCGTTCCAGAAGCAGAAGGCCAAGGACCCGCAGGGCGCGGTTCAGTCCCTGTTCGACAATGTCGGCAAGATGAGCGGCCTGTTCCGCAAGCTTGAAACCTGCGGCAAGCCTTGGGTTTCGGCCATCAACGGCACCTGCATGGGCGGCGCGTTTGAAATGTCGCTCGCCTGCCATGCGCGGGTTGTGTCGGATGCTCCGGGCGTGAAGCTTGCGCTGCCTGAAGTGAAGGTCGGCCTGTTCCCGGGCGCTGGTGGAACGCAGCGCGTTCCGCGCCTAGCCAACCAGCAGGACGCGCTTCAGATGATGACGACCGGCTCCAGCCTGACGGCGCAGCGCGCCAAGGCGATGGGCCTCGTCACGGAAGTCGCCCCGGCGAAGAAGCTGGTCGAAACCGCCAAGAAGCTCATCAAGGGCGGCCTCAAGCCGGTTCAGCCTTGGGATGAAAAGGGCTTCAAGCTGCCGGGCGGCGCGATCTATTCGGCTGCCGGTGCCAATCTCTGGCCCGCCGCAACCGCCATTCTGCGCCGCGAAACATCGGGCAATTATCCGGCGGCGCTGGCTATTCTGAAGTCGGTTTATGAGGGCCTTCTGGTGCCGTTCGATACCGGCCTCAAGATAGAGCAGCGCTATTTCACCGAAATCCTCCAAACAACCGAAGCGGGCATGATGATCCGTTCGCTGTTCGTGTCGTTGCAGGAACTGAACAAGGGCGCACGCCGCCCTGCGGATGAAAAGCCGACCAAGCTCAAGAAAATCGGCGTCATTGGCGCTGGTTTCATGGGGGCGGGCATTGCTTATGTGACCGCCAAGGCGGGCATTCCGGTGGTGCTGATCGACCGCGATCAGGAAGCCGCCGACAAGGGTAAGGCGCATACCGCCGATCTCGTCACCAAGGAAATGCAGAAGGGCCGCGCTACTGAGGCCGACAAGGAAAAGCTTCTGTCGCTCATCACCGCGACGCCGGACTATGCCGAACTCGACGGTGCCGATCTGGTGATCGAAGCCGTGTTCGAGGACCGTGAAGTCAAGCGTGTCGCGACCGAGAAGGCCGAGGAAGTGCTGAAGTCTTCGGCGATCTTCGCGTCCAACACTTCGACCCTGCCGATCAGCGGTCTTGCTAAGGTATCGAAGCGTCCGAAGAATTTCATCGGCATCCACTTCTTCTCGCCGGTCGACAAGATGATGCTGGTGGAAGTGATCCTCGGCAAGAAGACCTCGGACAAGGCTCTGGCCGTCGCGCTCGATTATGTCCGCGCGATCAAGAAGACGCCGATTGTCGTCAACGACACGCGCGGCTTCTACGTCAATCGCTGCGTGCTGCGCTATATGTCGGAAGCCTACAACATGCTGGTTGAAGGCGTTCCGGCGGCCATGATCGAAAATGCCGCCCGCATGGCCGGTATGCCGGTCGGCCCGCTGGCGCTCAACGACGAAACCGCCATCGACCTGTCGCAGAAGATCCTGAAAGCCACGCTTGCCGATCTGGGCGACAAGGCCGTTGATCCGCGCCATGTCGAGCTGGTGGACAGGCTCGTCAACGAGTTCGACCGCAAGGGCCGCAAGAATGGCAAGGGATTCTACGAATACCCGGCCAAGCCCGCCAAGAAGCATCTTTGGGCTGGTCTCAAGGATCTCTATCCGCAGCAGAACCCCGACAAGATCGACGTGAACGAGCTGAAGCAACGCTTCCTCGTCACCATCGCTCTCGAAGCTGCCCGCGTGATGGAAGAAGGCATTGTCACCGATCCGCGCGAAGCCGATGTCGGCTCGATCCTCGCCTTCGGTTTCGCGCCTTATACGGGCGGTACGCTGTCCTATATCGATGGCATGGGTGCGAAGAAATTCGTCAAGCTTGCCAAGGACTTGCAGAAGAAATACGGCCAGCAGTTCAAGGCGCCGAAGCTTCTGCTCGACCTGGCCGAGAATGGCGAAAGTTTCTATCAGCGTTTCAATCCCTACAAGAGCGAAACCAAAAAAGCGGCTTGATCCGTAATCTCTTAAAGTCTGGAAGGCGCGGTGTGAAAACATCGCGCCTTTTAATTTTCCGGCGTCCCTTTCGATCTCGTTAGGAAATTTTCCCTGTTATTTCATGCGTCTTGCGTAAAACACCAATTTTCGGTAGGTTCTGACAAAAGTTGGTAAGGGTATTAGGTTTAAAATCCTACGCGGCGCATTCTCACGGCCCGAGTTCGCCATGGGACGATGCCTGCCTGAAATTGGCGGATAACACATGTTTTCTCACGACAGCGTCTGGGCGGCGATAGACGCACTGGCAGAACGCCATTCCCTGAGTGCGTCGGGCCTTGCCCGCCGCGCTGGTCTTGATCCCACGACCTTCAACAAGTCGAAGCGTTACGCCGCCGACGGGCGCGCGCGCTGGCCCTCGACGGAATCGCTGGCCAAGGTGATGGAAGCCACCGGGGCAAGCTTTGAAGAACTCACCCGCCTGATCGGCGGCGGCGTTAATACGAACCAGGGTTTCGGCGAATATACGCAGGACGCGCAACCGATCCCGCTTCTCGGCATGGCGGAGGCTGGCACGGGCGGCTATTTCGACGATGCGGGTTTCCCGGCGGGGCAGGGCTGGGACATTGTAGAATTTCCAGTGGGTGCCAGCGAAGGTGTGTATGCGCTGGAAGTTTCGGGCGACAGCATGTTGCCCCTTTACCGTGACGGCGATACGTTGATTGTCGCGCCCAATGCGCCGGTGCGTCGCGGCGACCGCGTGGTGGTGCGAACCAAGGACGGAGAAGTCATGGCCAAGATACTCTATCGCCAGACACCACGGACAATCGAATTGCATTCGCTTAATCCAGAGCATTCAAACCGCAGCTTTGAGACCAAGGATGTGGAATGGATCGCCAGAATTCTATGGGCCAGCCAGTAATGGCGCAGTCGCATACGAGAAGCCATTCGCGCATGGTCTATGGCAGTCTCGCCGGTTTGACCGGCGCGCTGTTGGCCGCTGCTTTCATCGCTCCGTTTTATGGCGCTCTGGATGGGCCCGTGCCGGTGATCGCTGCGGATAGCGGCACGACCGCGCCGACCGGCAGTTCGGGCAACGGCATCGTCGTCGAACAATTCGATTATGACGAGCCGGGTACCAAAACGGATGGTCAGCAGAACGCGCAATCCGCTCCTGAGACCACGCCGCAGCCGGGCAATTCCAGCGATGAGGCAAACGGGCTTCAGCGCGAAGCGCCGCGACCGCCGCTCAGCGATCTCGGTCTTGCGGCGACACCAAAGCCGCCGGAGCCGGTCGCTCCGGCTGAGCCGGTTGCGCCAACCCCTGCCGTGCCTGTCGGGGAGGGCGAGGACATGCAGCTGTTGCAGCGGCCAGTCGCGGTTGCCGCCGGGCGGCTCGAAAGTCAGGGACGCATGATCGATTTGCAGGGCATCGAGGTTTTGCCGGTCGAGCAGACCTGCCAGACCACATCCGGCCAGAACTGGCCATGCGGTATGCAGGCGCGGACGGCCTTCCGCCAGTGGCTGCGCTCGCGCGCCATCATGTGCCGCCTGCCGCAGAACGATAGCGGTGCCGCCATTGCGACCGGGTGCAAGCTTGGCAATGACGATGCCGCTGAGTGGCTGGTGACGAATGGCTGGGCCAGGGCGACGCCAGACGGTTCCTATGCTGATGCGGGACGCAAGGCGGAAGAAGCGCGCCTTGGCATTTTCGGAGACAAGCCGGATGCGTCCTTGCAAAGTCTGGAGCCTGATCCGGGCAACAGTCTCAGCAATCCATCGCCGCTGGCACCTGAGCCAGAGCCGCAACCCTCTGCGCCGTCTCCGCAGCAGGGTGAATTTCCGCCAGCGCCTGTTGCGCCAGCACCAACACCTGCAAACTAGGCTTCGGCTGCTGCCTTCGGGCTTCTGCCTGATACTGATTTCAGCGGAACGGTGATCACCACGAGGCAAGCGATCACCAGTACGACGCCGAGCCAGCCCATGGCTGGGAGACGTTCTCCCACAATAACTACGGCCAGCAGCGCGGCGACGACAGGCTCGACGAGTGTGATCGTCGTCGCCATGCTGACAGGAACCCGCGCAAGGCCGATGCCAAAGCAGACATAACCGAGGAACATCGGCACCGCCGCCATATAGATGCCGACGGCGGCATTGTTCCAAGAGGCGAGGAAGGGCGCGCCGGTCATCAGCAGCACCGGCATCAGCAACAGGCCGCCAATGCCGAATGTCGCGCCCATCGCGACCGATGAATGGATGCCGCGCAGGATCAGGCCGCGCGCAGTCCATGAATAGAGCGCATAGGTGAAGCCTCCAATCAGGCCAAGTCCAATGCCGATCAGCACAGAGTTGCCCGTCTGCACACCACTATGCGCCGATCCCTCGGCTATGGATATGAGGATCATGCCGAGCAGTCCGATCAGGGCACCCCACAGCCATTGTCGGGACAATCGGGAACCATCGAATACATATTCGATCAGGGCGGAAAGCAGCGGCGCGGACCCGAGTGTGACGACGGTCCCGATGGTGACCCCAGCCATACGCATCGAGGCGTAGAAGGCGAGGGGATAGATGGCGACGGCCAGTCCGCCGAGAACGAGGTTGCGCCAGTTTCTGGCCAGTTGCGGCCGTGCACGGATGATGCCGGGTCCGGCGAGAAGCGCCTGCATCAGCCCGCCGACGCCCATGGCCGCAGCGCCGATTGCCGCAGAACCCACCTCCGGGGCAAATGTTGCGGCTGTGCCAGTCGTCCCCCAGACGGCAGAGGAAAACAAAATGGCGGCGACGCCAATCGCATAATTGCGCGATGATGTGTTCACAATGCCCCCAACATGTCCGATGCCATAGCCCGCGCCTCCTGAATGCAGGCGCTGTTCCCCTCAAGTCCGGCGCGCGACATTGCCCCTTCCAGCAGAAAAGACAGTTGCCGCGCCAATGCAGCCGCTCTCTCAGGCGCGTCGGGCAGCAGTTCCGCCAGATGGCCCGCCAGCAGCGCTTCGACCTCGCGCTTGTGGTGTTTCACTGCCTGGCGCCCAATATCGCCGACCATCAATTCGGCAGCAGCATTCAGCAGCCCGCAGCCGCGAAAGCCGTGCTCATAGGCAAATTCAGCATGGTCCTGATAGGCGTCGAAAACCGCGAGAACCTTTTCCAGCGGTGTGACAGCTTTTTGCAGCCGCGCATCATAGAGGCCCAGCCATTCGGCATGGCGCACTTCCAGATACTGGTTCACCAGATCGGCTTTGGACGCAAAATTATTATAGAGGCTCTTCTTGGCGACGCCCGCTTTTTCAACGATGGCGTCAATGCCGGTGCCGCCGATGCCGTGATCGTAAAACAGCACGGCAGCAGCATTCAAAAGCTTTTCGCGCGCGCTTTCCGTGGAAGCCGGAAATGGTGTTTGAACGGACTTCATCGCAGTAATCCTTGTGATAGGTATACCGTTCTACCTACTACGAGATGCAGAGTCAATCGGAGCAAATGTGCCAGCGTTTCGGGCGCAAAAAAGCCCCGCGCCGGGTGGCTGCGGGGCTTGTCGTTTTGTTCGGCTATTGAGCGGCTCAGACCAGTTCGCCAGCCAGCGCCTTTTTGATCAGGGCGCGGGTTTCCTCGATGCCGTAAAGCGCGACGAAGGAGCCGAAGCGTGGGCCACGCTCCTGTCCGATCAGCACTTCATAGAGCATCTGGAAGAAGGAAACCGACACGCCGGGGCCGCCTTCCGGGCTCTTCTTGGTGTGATCCTGATAGCGTTCGATGGCGCGGGCGACGTCCAGAATGGCGTTCTGGATATCGTTGCCATCGGTCCCGGCAGGCAGGGTCGCAAGCTTGGCGTCCAGCGCTTCCAGTGCGCCGCGTTCCACGTCGTCCGGCGCACGGAACTGCTTGGTCGGCTTGACGAAATCGTTGAAGTAACGGATCGCGTAACCAACCAGCGCATCCAGTTCCGGATTGTTTTCCGGCGTGACGCCCGGCGCGTGGCGCGAGATGAAGCCCCACAGAACCGACGGGCTTTCCGCATTTGATGCGCTGACCAGATTGAGCATCAGCGCGAAGGTCACCGGCAGGTCAACCTTTGGCGGGTTGCCATAATGAATATGCCAGACCGGATTGTTCAGCCGGTCCTTCCACTCTTGACGGTTATAGGCCGACAGATAGGTGAAATATTCGTCCACCGCCTTCGGGATGACATCGAAGTAAAGGCGCTTTGCGGTCTTCGGCTTCTGGAAATTGTAAAGCGCAAGGCTTTCGGTCGGCGCATAGGCCAGCCATTCGTCAATCGAGATGCCGTTGCCCTTGGACTTGGAAATCTTCTGGCCAAGTTGGTCGAGGAACAACTCGTAAACGAAATGTTCCGGCGCGCGTCCGCCGAGAATTTCGCAAATGCGGTCGTATACGCCCGCATTGGTCTGGTGATCCTTGCCGAACATTTCGAAATCGACGCCGAGTGCCGCCCAGCGCATACCAAAATCCGGCTTCCACTGCAGCTTTACCTTGCCGCCGGTGACGGAAAGCGTGGTTTCGACGCCGTCTTCATCGTCGAATGTGATCGTGCCAGCCTTGGCGTCCACGCTCTTCATCGGCACGTAAAGCACGCGGCCCGACTTGGGCGAGATCGGCAGGAACGGGCTATAGGTCGCCTGACGCTCTTCGCCGAGCGTCGGAAGCATGACTTTCATAATGTCGTCATAGCGTTCGACGGCGTTGAGCAGCACCGCATCAAACTTGCCGGACTTGTAGTAATCTGTCGCGCTGGCGAATTCGTAGTCGAAGCCGAAAGTGTCGAGGAAGCGGCAGAGCATAGCATTGTTATGCTCGGCAAAGCTCTTATATTCGCCGCCGAACGGGTTCGGCACCGACGAAAGCGGCATTTGCAGATAAGGCTCAAGTGCTGCCTTGTCCGGCACATTGTCTGGAATCTTGCGCATGCCGTCGAGATCGTCGGAGAAGCAGATCAGGCGCGTCTTCACCTTGTCTTCGGTCAGAATACGGAAGGCATGGCGCACCATCGAGGTGCGCGCCACTTCGCCGAATGTGCCGATATGCGGCAGACCCGACGGGCCATAGCCGGTTTCGAAAATCACTGTGTCCGGCAGGCCGGTCTTGGCATAGCGCTTGAGGATTTTCTTCGCTTCTTCAAAGGGCCAGGCTTTCGCGTCCGCAGCCGCCGCGGTCAGTTCCGGGGTCAGCGTAATTTCGGGCAGACGATGCGAAGTCATGGTTTTGTCCTGATATCCTGTGAAGGGCGTTATTCTTGAAAAACGGTGCACGCATCCGTGCCTATGCTCTATGGCGCGACAACCCCGTGCCGTCAACGGCTGGTGCGGAATTTCCTTGCCTAACCGCGGGAGGCTTCCTAACTTTCCGGCAAATTGTAACCGGAAAAGCTGATTCCGATCATGGTGTCGCTGAGGAGTACCCGATGAAGAAAATCTCGCCGCAGGATGCACTCGTCTACATCATGATCACGACGTCGGCTGCCGACACGACGATGACCGACGCGGAACTGGAGTCCATCGGCAATGTGGTGACGCGCCTTCCGGTGTTCCGTGGCTTCGATACGGCGGAACTGCCGCGTCTTGCCAATGAATGCTACGCGCTGCTGGCCTATGAAGACGGTCTGGAAAAGATCCTCGACCTTGCGCATGAAGCGCTGCCTGAAAAGCTTTATGACACGGCCTATGCGCTGGCGGTGGAAGTGGCGGCTGCCGATCTCCATGTCGAGCAGGAAGAGCTGGAATTCCTCCAGATGCTGCGCGACCGCTGGACGCTGGACGAGCTGACGGTTGCCGCCATCGAGCGCAGCGCACGGGTGCGTTTCCGCAAGCTCTGAATAGTTTGCGTCACGCAATAAAAACGCCGGTCCGAAACAATTGGACCGGCGCTTTCTTTTTGCGGGATTGGCTTACCAGGCAGGCTGAACCGAACCCTTGAAGGTTTCTTCGATGAAGGTCTTCACTTCCGGGCTGTGATAGGAGGTGATCAGTTCCTTGACCCAGTCGGCGTCCTTGTCGGCGGTGCGCACGGCAATGACGTTGAAGTAGGGCGCCTTTTCGCCTTCGCGGATCAGCGGGTCCTTGGCCGGGTTAAGACCGGCCTCCATGGCATAGTTCGTGTTGATGACAGCCGCCTCGACATCTTCCAGCGAGCGCGGCAGCTGTGCGGCATCAAGCTCGACGAATTTCAGGTTCTTGGGGTTTTCGGTCACGTCGATGACGCTGGCGCGTAAGCCCTTGGCCGGATCGATCTTGATGAGACCGTTATCGGCCAGCACCAGAAGCGCACGCGCGCCATTGGTCGGGTCGTTGGGGATCGCCACCGTCGCGCCATCGGCAAGTTCGGAGATGTTCTTCAGCTTCTTCGAATACATGCCCATCGGGAAGTTGACGGACTGTGCCACGCTGACAATATCGAATTTGCGGTCGGCAACCTGATTATCGAGATAGGGCTGGTGCTGGAATGAATTGGCTTCCAGCGCGCCATCGGCCAGCGCCATATTTGGAATGACGTAATCGGAAAATTCCTGAATATCGATTTCCAGACCCTTGGTGGCAGCGACTTCCTTCACCTTTTCCATGATCTGGGCATGCGGGCCGGGCGTGACGCCGACGCGTATGGTTTTTGCCATCGCCGATCCGGCTGTGCAGACGGCGAGAATAAGGGCGGCGGTTAGCAGCTTACGCATCGGAACTCCTGAGATAATTGGTATGCGACCTGGGGAGGATGATTTCATCAGGTCCGGTTCATAAAGCATTTCCAGCAAAAGTGAAAAGCGGCGGCCGACCTGTCATGCACAAAAAAGCGGGCGGGGAAAACCCGCCCGCCTGTCCGGTTTCACGCTATCAGCACACGACCGGAAGCCGTCGCGCCTTGCGTCGTTCCAAAGCCGCGCGCATCACATGGGCGGCTTCTGAGAAAGTTGCGTTTTCTTTCCAGCGTTCCGCATGAACCAGTGTCGACGGAACGATATCCTTCAATGCTTCCAGCGTGTGGCGCGGCACCATGTCGGTGCAGTTCCACAGGCGACGGAAGACAACGCTGATACGTGTAATCTTGCCATTGACCTGAACAACCGGCTCTGCCGTTTCCAGTGTCCAATCTTCATAAGCATCGACCGCATCTTGAAATGCGTGATGTAGATAGATCGGTGCGTGACCGTCATGAAGCGGGGGCAGCAAACTAGACATTTCTGTTTCCTCTCTTCCAATGTGGTTCAGCTTCAAAACTTGCAGCCGGATTTATCTATCGGGCCTGCAAGTGGGCGAAACAGGAGCGGGGGTAAACTCCTGTGGTCATGTGCTGGCCATATTCGGTTCTCTCTTCACGAAATACGACAACACATAATTAACCATGATCTATGCAAAGGCGCCCCTTTGGCAAGGGGAGAATTTCTTAAGATGGCAATTTTGTAAAAAATTAATTCAGCAGTATTCTGCAAAATACTGAACAATCAGTGAGCATATTATTGGATTATACTACGTTTATCTGTTGGTCAAAATTTCCCAAAAAGGAAATGATTTTCAATATTTATTGTCGTGGTGACAGGTTTTGACCCTGTCATTCGGCCGTGGCTGCGATAGAAATAAGCCGATGGGAATAAAAATGCAGGGCAGGTGGGGTTATGTCTCGGTTCATTGCGTCGCGAAGAGGTTTTCTGGTCGGCTCGACCTTTCTGGCCGCATCGGTGGCGTGGCCGAAATGGGCGCAGGCGCAGGACAGTGCAGAAAAGGGCGGACGACTTGTAGTGGCGGCGGATTCCGAACCGCGTAATCTCAACCCGGCTATCGTCGCCTCCAATGGCGTGTTTTTCGTTGCAAGCAAGATCGTCGAGCCCTTGGCCGAAGCCTCTTTCGACGGCGAAAACGGCTTGAGCCCGCGACTGGCCACGGCCTGGGAAGGCTCGGCTGACGGGCTGACTGTGACGTTCCGCCTGCGTGAAGGCGTCACGTGGCATGACGGTACGCCGTTTACGGCGGCGGACGTGGCCTTCTCCGCACTGGAAGTCTGGAAGCCGCTGCAAAATCTTGGCCGCGTCGTGTTCAAGGCGCTGGATAAGGTGGAAACACCGGACGATCATACCGCCGTCTTTCATTTCTCGGAGCCGACGCCGTTTCAGCTCGTGCGCAACGCTCTGCCAGCGCTGACCGCGGTTCTGCCGAAACATGTTTTCGCGGGCACCGATATTGCGGCCAATCCGGCCAATGAAAAGCTCATTGGCACCGGACCGTTCAAATATGCCGAGCACAAGACCGGCGAATATTATCGACTGGTCCGGAACGACGCCTATTGGGGCGAGGGCGAACCTCATCTCGATGAGATCATCTATCGTGTTCTGCCGGACCGGGCTGCCGCAGCCGGAGCGCTTGAAGCGGAAGAGATTGATCTGGCGGCTTTCTCCGCCGTGCCGCTGGCCGACCTCGACCGCATTTCGAAAGTGCCGGGGCTAGCGGTTATTTCCAAGGGCTATGAGGCGCTGACCTATCAGCTTGTCGTGGAAATCAATCATCGTCGCAAGGAACTGGCGGACCTGAAGGTTCGTCAGGCGATTGCCCATGCGATCGACCGCGATTTCGTGGTCAAGACCATCTTCCTTGGCTACGCCAAAACCTCGACCGGCCCCGTGCCGCGCTATGACAACCAGTTTTATACGCGTGATGTGCCGTCCTATCCGTTCGATGTGGCCAAGGCGAATGAGCTTCTGGACGAAGCGGGTTACAAGCGCGGCGGGGGCGGAACGCGCTTTGCGCTGAAGCTTCTGCCCGCGCCCTATTTCAACGAGACCAGACAGTTTGGCGATTATCTGCGTCAGGCTCTGGCTGCGATTGGTATCGATGCGCGCATCGTCAACAATGACGCGGCGGCGCATCAAAAGGCGGTCTATACCGATCACGATTTTGACCTTGCCATTGCGCCGACCGTCTATCGCGGCGATCCGGCCATCTCCACCACCATTCTGGTGGAAAGTGGCATTCCGGCGGGTGTGCCGTTCTCCAATCAGGGCGGCTATACCAATGCCGAACTGGACGCCCTGATCGCCGCCGCAGCACGCGAGATCGATGAGACGAAACGCACGGCGCTTTATCACGAGTTCCAGCAAAAAGTGGAAGCGGATCTGCCGCTGATCAATGTTGCCGAATGGGGTTTCATCACGGTTGCCAATGAGCGGGTGAAGAATATTTCCAACAATCCGCGCTGGGCGGTTTCCAACTGGGCCGATACCTGGGTTGAACCGCGATAGAGCATTTCCAGCAAAAGTGCGTAGCGTCTACGCAGGGAAATCAGTCCACTGGACTGATTTCTGATCCTGCTTCGATGCGCGGGATAATGCTTAAAACAAATAGCTAGAGCGGTTCCACGATTCCGTTTTAACCGGAACCGCGATAGACGGTGACGAAGCTTCGTGTTGATTGTATCGTCGCGACGTGGCGCAGATTCTAACCCTTCTCCGGAAACGTCTGATCGGCAGCATCCTTGTGCTGCTGATTGTCGTTGTCGGCTGCTTTCTGATGCTGGAACTGGCGCCGGGCGATGCGGTGGACGCCTATGCCGTCAGCTTCGGCGGTGATGCGGCGCAGATTGCGGAAATGCGTGCCCGCTGGGGGCTGGACCAGTCGGTCTGGTATCGGCTTGCCGCCTATCTTGCCTCTCTCTTGCAGGGCAATCTTGGCTGGTCGGTCAGTTTCAACCGCCCTATCCTCGGCGTCATTCTGGAACGGCTGCCCAATACGCTGCTGCTTATGGGTGCGGCGACGGCACTGTCCTTTGCCATCGGTACACTGCTTGGGCTTGTCGCCGGATCAAGGCCGGGCAGTTTGCGCGACCGGTTTCTGTCGGTTACCTCTCTGGTGCTCTACGCCATTCCGGGTTTCTGGCTGGCGCTGGTGCTGGTCATCCTGTTTTCGATCCGGCTGCGCTGGTTACCGTCGAGTGGCATCGAAACCATTGCATCCGGCAAGCAAGGACTGGCGCGGGCAGGCGACATAGCGCGCCATCTGGTGCTGCCGGTCATGTCGCTGGCGCTGATTTATCTGGCGCTTTATCTGCGGGTCATGCGCGCCGCGATGGCCGACATATGGCGGATGGATTTTGTGCGAGCCTTGCGGGCGCGCGGCATTTCGCGACCACGCATTGTGTTGCGCCATGTGGCGCGCAACGCGTTGTTGCCGCTCGTTACCCTGCTCGGATTGCAAGCGGCCAGCATGTTGGGCGGCAGCGTGGTGATCGAAAGCGTCTTTGCGGTTCCCGGTCTCGGACGACTGGCGCAGGAGGCCGTTGCAAGCCGCGATACGCCCTTGCTTCTGGGCGTCATTCTCACAAGCGCGATCATGGTGATCATGGTCAATTTGCTTGTCGATCTTCTCTATGTCTGGCTCGATCCGCGTATTGCCCAAAGGCCGACAGGAAAGGCCAGCGCATGACGGTTTTTCTGCGCAGTCTCAAGACGGGCGAGGGTCTGGCAGGTTCGCTTATCCTGACGATCCTCGTCGCAGCAGCACTTTTCGCGCCGCTGCTCTTTCCTGGTGATCCGCTGCGGATTGTCGCGTCTCCCTTGCTGGCACCGTTCGAAAACAGCGCCTTTCCGCTTGGCACGGACCGGCTTGGGCGCGATGTGCTGGCCGAACTTTTCCACGGCGGGCGCACCTCGCTGGTTGTCGGGCTTGCGGCGGCTGTGGCCTCCATCCTCGTCGGCAGCACGGTCGGCGTGCTGGCGGGTTTTGCAGGCGGGATCGTCGATGAAGTCCTGATGCGGGTTACAGAGGCGTTCCAGACTGTGCCGGGCTTTTTGCTGGCGCTGGCGCTGGTTAGTCTTGCCGGGCCGTCATTGCCGGTTCTGGTCGCCGCAATCGTACTCTCAAGCTGGACGCAGGCTGCACGGCTGACGCGCGGGCAGGTGCTGTCCATCCGCGAGCGCGACTATGTGGCCTCGGCGCGGGTCATAGGCATGCATCCGCTGGAGATCGCCTTTCGCCAGATATTGCCCAACGCCCTGCCGCCGGTTCTGGCGCTGGTGCCGGTGATCGTCGCTTCGGCTATATTGATCGAGGCCGCACTGTCCTTTCTCGGCCTTGGCGATCCGAACCGTGTCACATGGGGCGGCATGATTGCGGAAGGCCGCACGGTTCTGCGCTCTGCACCGTGGCTTTCCATTGTGCCGGGACTGGCATTGGCGTTGACCGTCGTTGGCGTCTATCTGGCGGGCGAGGGCGTGACTGCCGCCGCGGCACGGCGCGAGGTGCAATCGTGAGCCTGCTCGTGAAACTGGATAACCTCTCGGTCACCTATGGGCGCGAAACGGCGCTGGGCAACGTTCAGCTCGATATAGAGGCGGGCAAAACGCTTGCCATTATCGGCGAAAGCGGCTCCGGAAAAAGCACCCTGGCGCTGGCGCTTGCAGGCCTTCTGCCTGCCAATGCGCGAGTATCAGGGCGGATCGACTGGGCCGATGGGCCGATGAAGCCGGGACGCGATATCGGCTTTGTCTTTCAGGACCCGGCATCAAGCTTCGATCCGCTGATGAGCATCGGCGCGCAATTGGTCGAAACCATTCGCGCGCATGAAAAGCTGGATTGCCACACCGCGAGGATGCGGGCGCTCGCACTGCTTGAGCGCGTGCATATCCCCGATGCGGAGGATAGTTTTCACCGCTACCCGCATCAGTTCTCTGGCGGGCAAAAACAGCGTATCGCGATAGCGCTCGCCATCGCCGCCAATCCGCGTGTGCTGATCGCCGACGAGCCGACAAGCGCGCTCGATACGATTGTCCAACGGGAAATCGTGGCGCTGCTGCGCAAGCTGGTGCGTGAAGACGGCATGACGCTGATCTTCATCACGCATGATATCGCACTCGCTTCCGGGCTGGCGGATCGCATCGCGGTCTTCCGCCGGGGCGCGCTGGTGGAAAGCGGCGATGTGCGCGCAATCATCGGCACACCGCAGACGGAGTATACGCGCGCACTGATTGCCGCCGTGCCTGCACTGGAGTTGGCGTCCCATGACTGAGGCTTTGTTGCAGGCGGACGGGCTGGTGGTGCACTATGGCGCTGCATTGGCGCTCGATCATGTCGGCCTTGCGGTCAACAGGGGCGAGACACTGGCGCTGGTCGGCCCGTCGGGCAGCGGCAAGTCTACGCTCGCGCGTGCCTTGCTGCGCTTGCAGCCGCTGAAGAGCGGGACAATCCGCTTTGAGGGTGAGGATTGGCTGGCATGGCAAGGTGCGGCGCTGCGCAGGCGTCGCGCAAGGATGCAGATGGTGTTTCAGGACCCGCTATCGGCTTTCAACCCTCGCGCCAGCGTGGGCGATCTTCTGCACGAACCGCTGCGCATTCATGGCATCGACCGCGATATCGCAGACCTGTTGCAAACGGTCGGGCTTGATCCAGCGCTTGCTCGGCGCGGTGTGCATGAAATTTCCGGCGGCCAGCGGCAGCGGGTGGCAATTGCCCGTGCGCTTGCGACATCCCCGTCGCTGATCGTGCTGGATGAAGCGGTTTCCGCGCTCGACGTGACCGTGCGCGGCGCAATTCTCGACTTGTTGCAGGAGATACAAAAGGCCGAGCAGACGGCTTATCTCTTCATCACCCATGATCTCGCGGTTGCTGCACAAGTGGCGGATCGCATTGCGGTGATGGAGCGCGGGCGGATTGTTGAAAACCGCCCGACGCGGGAGCTGATCCTGAAACCGCAAGCGCCTGTCACCAGAGCGCTGATTGATGCGGTGCCGAGACTTGCTGATTAGGCCTTGCCGAGTTCCACCGAACGCTTGCGCGCTGCTTCAACGGCCTCGGCAACCAGCGTTTTGAGACGGTCGCCACCCATCAGCACGTCAAGCGCCGCCGCCGTGGTGCCGTTCGGGCTCGTCACCTGCTCGCGCAGTTGCGACGGGGTGTCGGTGCTGGCGTCGGCAAGCGCGCCCGCCCCCATCACGGTCTGCATGGCAAGAAGTGCCGCCGTTTCGCGTGGCAGACCGGCCGTAACACCAGCATCGGTCAAGGCTTCGATGAAGTGGAACACATAGGCCGGGCCTGAACCCGAAACCGCCGTGACGGCATCCATCAGCGTTTCGTCATCGACGCTGGCGACCTTGCCCGACGTTGCGAGCAGGCGTGCGACGAACGCCTCGTTGTCGGCGGTCACATTGGCGTTCTTGAAGGTCACCATCATGCCCTTGCCGATGGCGGCAGGCGTGTTGGGCATGCAGCGGAGGATGGCGGCGTCGTTGCCCAGATGATTTTCAAACAGCGCAACCGGAATGCCAGCTGCAACGCTGACAAAGGTGGCGGCAGGCGCAAAGCGCTTATAGGCAGGCAGGACGGCGTTCATCACCTGCGGCTTGACGGCAACCAGGATCATGCGCGGCTTAAGGTCAGCAGGCAGCGCATCCGCGCTGGCATAGGCGTGAACGCCGGCGCCAGCTGCACGTTCGCGCAGCGCATCCGTCGGCTCGACGACGTGAACATCGCCTGCTTTCAGAATGCCATTGTCGAGCCAGCCTTTGAGCATGGCAAAGCCCATATTGCCGCAACCGACGAGAATTACCGTGTCCTGCATATTGATTGTTCCGCCTGTCTGAATGTGTCGGCGCCGTTGCGCCAGGATTGATCAAAGCCGGTATAGCCTTGCGCCTTTGCAATCTGCAAGGCGGCGCGGCCAAATTTGATCGTTGCGCGCGGACAAAACATAAAACTGCGGAAATTATAGCTTTATTGCCCGTAAATTATTGATGCCTCATAAATTATCGACCAGTATGTCCCGACGAAATTGCATGAAAGAGCGGATAATTTGCTTATCCGCGCTGCTGTTGGAATGAGGGGCCAATGGATCCGTCTTTGACTACAGGTATTCCGCCAGCGGAGGCATTCGGTCACGTTCGCATCATCATCGGTATCATTCTGGGCCTGTGCGTATCGCGCCTGCTCACCGGCTTTGCGCGCTTCATCCAGCATCCCGGCAAACAGATAATCTATCCGGTACATCTGGCCTGGGTCGCCTTCGTGCTGTTGTCGGTGGCGCATTTCTGGTGGTTCGAGTTCGGCCTCAGAACCATTCCGCTATGGACGTTCGAAAAATATCTTTTCGTGATCTTTTATGCCGGGCTTTATTTCCTGCAATGCACGCTGCTGTTTCCCGACAGCATGGAGGAATATACTGGCTATCGCGATTATTTCATGTCGCGGCGCAAATGGTTTTTCGGCATTCTGGCGCTGATCCATGTGGTGGATGTGCTCGACACATTGCTGAAAGGCGTGGATCACTATCAACTCTACGGGATCGAATATCCGATCCAGACGGTCTGCTTCATCCTGTTCAGCATCATCGCCATGTATACGGATAGCCGCCGCTATCATGGGATATTCGTCACATTCGCCTTGCTCTATCAGATCATCTTCACGCTGCGGCATTTCGCGACGCTGAACTGATCACTTCTGCCGCTCCGCATTGCGCGCGGTTTGCGCATCCACCACGGCGCGAAACTGGCGCAGGAGCGGGTGGCGTTCGGTCTGCTTGAGGCCGTAGCCAAGATTGAACGCATAATCGAAATCGGGCGGGTTCAGCCCGATATTGTGTTGCAGCATGGTCTCGATCTTGTCGAACCCCTTGGCGAAGATCGCCTCCGGGGAGACACCGCGATTATAGTCGGTCCAAAGGTCGAGAATTTCCGCCCGCAGATCATCGGGCAAAGGCGCGCATAGCTCGATGAGATCAGCCTTTTCCCGTTCGGCGCGGCCATCATCGGCGCTTTGGTGAATGGCCGGAACATCGCCGGAAATCGCTTCGCCCAGATCATGTACGAGGCACATTTTCAGAAGGCGCAGCCGGTCGCAATCGCCAAGTTCCTTGTCGAAAAGCGTGACCAGCAGACTGAGCCGCCAGCTGTGTTCGGCAGTGCTTTCCGGGCGGCCCTCGGCAGTATGGCCGGAACGCAATGTGCTTTTCAGGCGTTCGGCTGCCTGAATGAACTCAATGATGCCCTCAAGGCGTTTCATATCGACCGGATGTTCCATTTTGGTTTGCATCGAGGGTTCCTCAAGTTGCGCATCGATATGAATCATTATGGAAAACTACAATTTTAACGGTTTGTTTGCCATGATGGATGCCATAATTCTCATGGTCTGTGATATGGGCAGATCATGGGTGGATGGTCCGGGCAAAGGGGCCAGTCAATGGGCTTGGATAGGCATCGGGAAAAAGCGATGGTTGAGCAAAAGAACAAGGGACAAGCTGCTGCCGCGCGCCCCTTATTGGCTTATGCTCCCGAGTTTCTGGTCAGGACACCGGATGTAGGGCCGACCAAGACCACTGCCGAACTGGCCGAGGAATTGCTGACCGAGCGCGAGCATCGAAGGCGGCGTGAGGAACTTTTGCGCCGCAAGCAGGAAATGCTGGACGGCGAACCGGCTGCCCCTTCGGCGGTCCATGATCCTGCCGCCGATATGCGCCAGCGCATGAGCGCGATCAGGGCCGAATTGCAGTCCCGGCTTGAACCGGAGGAAGCGCCAAAGCTGCCGATGCCAGCGCCGGAGCCAACAGCGCCCGCCGCTGTCGCTCCGACCGGTGATACACCGTCCGCCAAACCGCGCAGGCGTTGGCGCTTGCGCTGGGGTCGCATCGTGGGTTTTACCGTGCTGGGCGGTTTGCTTGGGCTTGGTTATGCCATGCTGGAGCCACAACATTATCGCGTATCGACATCCATGCAGGTGTTTCCTTCCGAACGTCGCAGCGAGATTGCATCCGAAGCGGTGCTGAACCGCGCCGCGCAACTGGCGCATATCCAGTCGCCACGAGATTTCGGGCCGCCGCCGCTTCTCGATCAACTGCGGCAAGCCCTTGCCCGGTTCACCACAGCCGAAGGCGAGGCTGCGCCCGCAGCACAGGCCGCGCAAACGGGTGCGGCCATTCTGCGCCCGCATCTGGAATTTTCGCAGGCGCTCGATAGCGGCATCGTCACGGTCGAGGTGAAGGCCGCGAAGCCGGAAACAGCAGTGGCGGTTGCCAATGCGGTGACACAGGCCTTCCGTGACCAGCTGACGGGCAGCACGGGCGCGCCGGATGCCGGTCTGCCCGAGCGATTGCAGGCTCTGGAAGCTGATGCGACTGCGGTTAAGGCGGCGGTTGAAGCGTTCCGCGCCAGCCGGAATTTCGGCGACGGCGACCAGGCGGCGCTTGAAAAGGCCTTTGCCGAGGCCAAGGCCGAAACGGCGCGGATTGTCGCCGAGGCTGGCCGCTTGAGCAGCATGACGGCGGAAAGCCTGTTGCGGGATGGCCTGCCGGAAGATATGCGTTCCGGCGCGTTGGGCCGGCTGGTCGAACAATATCGCGCAGCCGGGCAAAGCGAAGCGGCCAAAAGCCTTGCCACTGAAATCGATACGGAAATCGCCAATCAGCGCAGTCTGATTCAGGCAGATTTGCGCAAAGCCGTTGAAAACGAGCAGAAGGCGGCATCGGCCATGACCGGGCTGAATGCGCCTCCAGCTAGCGATGAAGACCGCAATCGTCTGCAAGCGATGCAGCGCGATCTGGCGGCGCGGCAGGCGCTTTATGAAGATGCGCAAATGCGCGCGGCGCAAGGCGACATGAGCACCCTGTCGGCGACGGGTGCCACGGTGCGCCTTGTTCCGCCAGCCAAGGATTCATACGGCTGGCGCGGCGTGTCCTTGCAGACTTCGGTTCTGGCCGGACTGCTCGGCGGCCTCTGGCTTGGTCTGTTTTCGTGCCTGTTCGGAAACAAGCACGCGCCCGTTGCAGAAAAGCGGGAGCGGGAGGAGCCGGAAGTCGACGACGTGCTTGAGACCTATGGCGAAACGCGGCTTGCCGCCGTCATTCGGGAAGCGAACGAGCGCTGGGAAGTCGAAAACAATCGCGCCCATACAGCCGCAGAAGCGGATGAATTGCAGCGCACCATCGACGACGTGCGCGCAAACCGCGGCGTCCGGTTCTGAAACTTCTGAAATCCTGCCCTGATTTTCGCCTTTGTCGCGTATTCGGTAATTGTCATCGGGCGTCATGACGCTTATTGGCATGTATGCCCGACGGATGTGATGTATCTCCCAGACATTCCGCTCCGTTATTTCGCAAAGCCGATATTTCGAAAAGAAAGAAGCGCTCGCTATGGCCCAGTTGATCGATGGCAAGAAGCTCGCCGAGGATGTGGTTTCCACGGTGAAGACCGAAACCGAAAAGCTCGTTGCAGCGACCGGCGTGGTTCCCGGTATTGCCGTGGTGATCGTGGGTGAAGACCCGGCGAGCCAAGTCTATGTCGCCTCCAAGGGCCGCAAGGCCAAGGAATGCGGCTTCCATTCCATCCAGCACGATCTGCCGGACACCGCCTCTGAGCAGGAGCTTCTCGACCTGATCGAAAGCCTCAATAACGATCCGGCGATTCACGGCATTCTGGTGCAGCTGCCGCTGCCGAAACACATTGATTCAGGCCGCGTCATCCAGACCATTTCGCCTGACAAGGACGTGGATGGCTTCCACTTCATCAATGTCGGCAAGCTCGGCACTGGCGAGGTCGATACGGCGTTCGTGCCCTGCACGCCAGCCGGTGCGATGATCATGATCGAGCGCGTTCACGGACGCGATCTTTCCGGCCTCAATGCCGTGGTGATCGGTCGCTCCAATATTGTCGGCAAGCCTATGTTCAATCTGCTGCTCGCCGCCAATGCAACGGTCACGGTTGCTCATAGCCGCACCAAGGACCTGCCGGCGATTGCACGCACGGCGGATATTCTGGTTGCAGCCGTTGGCCGTCCGCAGATGGTCAAGGGCGATTGGGTCAAGTCCGGCGCGACGGTGATCGATGTCGGTATCAACCGCATCCCGGCACCGGAAAGAGGCGAGGGCAAAACCCGTCTTGTCGGCGATGTCGATTTTACGGATGCAGAAAAAGTTGCAGGCGCAATCACGCCGGTTCCGGGCGGTGTCGGCCCAATGACCATCGCCATGCTGATGGCCAATACGCTGACGGCGGCCTGCCGCAGTGCTGGCGTAAAAAAGCCCGTTTTTTGACATAATTGAGAGGCGTTTTCGCGCCTCGTTCCCGCAATTTGATGCGATTTGAAAGGCAAAGCGGTGCAAAACCCGCTTTGCCTTAATTGCTTCAGAACACCGAAGCGCCTTCATCGGCCCGCCCGGCAATCTGCCGGAAGGCGCGGAACAATTCACGCCCCATGCCATGTTCGTTGGCGGAAAGGTCGGGGCGTTCCTCCAGTCGGGCGTCGAATGTCGCGTGATTGATCAAAACTTCCAGCGTACCATTGACGGCATCCAGGCGGACAACATCGCCGTTGCGGATTTTGCCGATTGCGCCGCCATCGAGTGCTTCCGGCGTGACGTGGATTGCGGACGGCACCTTGCCCGATGCACCTGACAAGCGACCATCGGTGACAAGCGCCACGCGCTGGCCGCGATCCTGCAAGATGCCGAGAACGGTCATCAGCTTGTGCAGTTCCGGCATGCCATTGGCCTTCGGTCCCTGATAGCGAACCACCGCGATGAAATCGCCGGTCAGGTCGCCCGCCTTGAAGGCAGCCTGCAACTCGGCCTGATCGTTGAACACCTTTGCGGGCGCTTCGATCACATGGCGCTCGGGCTTCACAGCGGAAACCTTGATGATGGCATTGCCGATATTGCCGGTCAGAACCTTGATGCCGCCGGTTGGCTGGAACGGCGCATGGATTTTCGCCAGTACCTTGTCGTCGCCGCTCTTTTCGGGGACGGGTTCGCGCAGAACCGTGCCATCGGCACCGAGCTTCGGCTCAATGGCGTAAGGACGCAAACCCTCGCCCCAAACGGTGCGCACATCTTCATGAAGGATGCCGCCGTCCAGAAGCTCGCGGATGAGGAAGCCCATGCCGCCTGCGGCATGGAAATGGTTCACATCGGCAAGACCGTTCGGATAGACGCGGGCGAGCAGCGGCACCACGTCCGAAATCTCGGAAATGTCGTGCCAGGTCAGCTTGATGCCCGCTGCCGCAGCCATGGCGATCAGATGGATCGTATGGTTGGTCGAACCGCCGGTGGCATTGAGGCCGATGATGCCATTGACGAAAGAACGTTCGTCCAGCATTTCGCCGACAGGCGTATATTCATTGCCGCAGGCCGTGATGGCGAGCGCGCGCTTGGCGGCTTCGCGCGTCAGCGCATCGCGCAGCGGCGTGCCCGGGTTGATGAAGGACGCGCCCGGCAGATGCAGGCCCATGATTTCCATCAGCATCTGGTTGGAATTAGCCGTGCCGTAGAAGGTGCAGGTGCCAGGACCGTGATAGGACTTCGATTCCGATTCCAGCAGTTCCGCGCGCCCGACCTTGCCTTCGGCATAAAGCTGGCGGGTCTTGGCCTTCTCGTCATTCGGCAGGCCGCTGGTCATCGGACCGGCAGGAACGAAGACCGCAGGCAGGTGCCCGAAAGTCAGCGCGCCAATGATGAGGCCCGGCACGATCTTGTCGCAGACGCCAAGATAAACGGCGGCATCGAACATGTCGTGCGACAGGCCGACAGCTGCTGCCATGGCAATGACTTCACGCGAGAAAAGCGACAGTTCCATCCCCGCGAAACCTTGGGTGACACCATCGCACATGGCAGGTACGCCGCCCGCCACCTGCGCCACGCCGCCCGCATCGCGGGCCGCCTGCTTGATCAGCTGCGGGAAGGTTTCGAACGGCTGATGCGCCGAGAGCATGTCGTTATAGGCGGTGATGATACCCAGATTGAGCACTTCGTCGCCAGTCAACGCCGCCTTGTCATGCGGCCCGCAGGCCGCAAAACCATGAGCCAGATTGGCGCAGGCCAGAACCGTTCGGTTCGGTTTTTTCAACGCCGCCTCGCGCACGCGGCCAATATAGGCCTCGCGGGTCGGTTTGGAGCGTTCGCGAATGCGCGCGGTGATTTCCTGAATGCGTTTGTGAGCGGATTGCATGGGCATGGGTATCACCTGTGCCAATCTGGCCTGAATAGAATTAACTGGTCCAGTAAAGCTGGATGGGGGTGCGGGCATGGTGGAAAACCGCCCGTACCGGCATTTCATGTTCGTCGTCGCCGGACAGCGCCTTTTCCAGCGTCGCCTGCTTGGCCGCGCCTTCGATGTGCAGCACCAGCATGTCGGCCTCTGCAACCAGTGGCAGGGTCAGCGTCAGGCGCTTTTCACCAGCACCTTCGGCATGGATTGGCAGAACGAGCGCCCGTGTTGCCGGGTCGATCGCCTGATCGAGCCGGTCGGCATTGGGGAAGAATGAAGCGGTATGACCGTCATTACCCATGCCAAGCACCACCACGTCGAAGGGACGGCGCAATGCGTCGATGCGGCTGGCCGCGGCCAGCGCCGCCGTTTCGGCCGTCGCCGCCGGATTATAGAGGCCGACGAATTTGGCCACGCCCGCATGATCGCGCAAAAGATGGTCGCGGACCAGCTTTTCGTTGGAACGATCGCTGTCTGTGGCCACGAAACGCTCGTCAACGAGGGTGATCGTGACGAGGTTCCAGTCGATCATCTTGCGCGACAGCACTTCGAACAGCCTCAGCGGCGTGGTGCCGCCGGAGACGGCGAGCGTCGCCTGTCCCCGCTCAGCGATTGCGGCAGCCAGCTTGATTGCAATTGCCTCCGAGAGCGCTTGCGCCAGTTCCGTTCCGCTGGTGAAATCGTGCCGTTCGATGGTCATGCTGTTCCTTTCAGGGTCCTTTATAACGTTTCGTGCCAGGTGCGACCGTCGCGTTCAATCAATGCGATGGACGACGATGGCCCCCACGTTCCTGCGGTGTAACCCTGGACCGGCTGACTGTTCAACTCCCATCCCTGAAGGATCGGATCGACCCAGCGCCATGCGGCCTCGACTTCGTCGCGACGCATGAACAGGGTCTGATTGCCGCGAACCACATCCATGATCAGCCGTTCATAGGCGTCCGGATTGCGCTCGTTGAAGGATTCGGCAAAGCTCATATCGAGCGGAACGTGACGCAGGCGCATGCCGCCCGGGCCCGGATCTTTGATCATCAGCCACTGCTTGACGCCTTCATCGGGCTGCAGGCGGATGACGAGCTGATTGGCAATGACCTTGCCAGCACTTTCACCGAAGATCGAATGCGGAATTGGCTTGAAGGTCACGACGATTTCCGAAACGCGGGTCGCCAGACGCTTGCCTGTGCGCAGATAGAACGGCACGCCCGCCCAACGCCAGTTGGCGATTTCGGCCTTCAACGCCACGAAGGTTTCCGTGTTGCTGGTGTCGCTTTCGAGGTCTTCGAGATATCCGCGTACCGCTCCGCCCGCCGAAGCGCCCGCGCGATACTGGCCACGCACGGTCACATCCTCGACATTGGCATTGGTGATGGGCTTGAGCGAGCGCAGCACCTTGACCTTTTCGTCATGCACCGCGTCCGCTTCAATCGACGAAGGCGGTTCCATGGCCACAAGGCAGAGCAGCTGGAGAATATGGTTCTGCACCATGTCGCGCAGCGCGCCGGCCGTGTTGTAATAACCGGCGCGACCTTCAAGGCCGACGGCTTCGGCAACGGTGATCTGCACATGGTCGATATGGGCTGAGTTCCAAAGCGGCTCATAAAGCGCATTGGCAAAGCGCAGCGCCATCAGGTTCTGCACCGTTTCCTTGCCCAGATAGTGGTCGATACGGAAAATCTGGTCTTCGCGGAACACGCTGCCCAGCGTGTCGTTGAGCGCCATTGCCGAATCCAGATCACGGCCAATCGGCTTTTCAACGATGATGCGGGTGTCGCGGGTGATGAGGCCATGGCTCTTCAGGCGCGTGGCGATATCGCCGAACAGGGTCGGGCTGACTGCGAGGTAAAAGGCGCGAATCTTTTCCGGCTTCTTGCCGATCAGGGTCTTGAGGGCATCCCAGCCCTCTTCGGACTTGGCGTCGACAGCGACATAGCTGAGACGGGTCAGAAATTCTTCGATCTGCTTTTCATCGATTTCGGCAGGCTTGACGTGCTCATGAATGGCATCGCGCGCAAACTTCCGATATTCCTCATCGGTCATGGGGCTGCGCGAAGCGCCGATAATGCGCGTCGGGTCGGAGAGCTGGCCTGCACGCTGCCGCTGATACAATGCCGGGATCAGTTTGCGTTCGGCTAGGTCGCCCGAGCCGCCAAAAACGATGCAGTCGAAAGGCTCTACCGGAATAGTCTGGCTGGTCATCTGTCGCTCTCTTCTTTCGTTCGCGCAAATCAGTCTGTCAGTCATAGCCTACTATGACAACGGTGCCATATGCGCGGCCCATCTTTATAATTTAATCGATTTAAATTCAACCGTCCGATTGCCGCATTCTCGTGAATTTGAACTGGGCGTCAAATGTGGGCCAGATATCGGGATATGACCGCGCATGGAGGCAGCCTGTCGGTTTTGTCGGGTTAACCGCTTATGCACACATGACATGTTCATCTTAAAGCCATATTGGAACAAACAATCGTGTTTCAAGTGATTTGCACACAAAGTCTGAAACGGCTTTGTCAAAGGAGAATGACATGAAGAGGCTGCAGGATAAGGTCGCAATCATCACCGGTGCCGGATCGGGTTTCGGTTCAGGCATGGCGCACCGATTTGCAGCCGAAGGCGCGAAAGTCGTGCTGGCTGACGTCAATGTGAAGCGCGTAGAAGACGAGCTGGCGCATATCGGCAAGAATGCCTTGTCCGTGCAGGCGGATGTGTCGCGCAAGGACGATGTGGAGCGCGTGGCGCGTGCGGCCTTCGAGGCCTTCGGGCGCATCGACATCATGGTCAACAATGCCGGTTTCACGCATCGCAACATGCCATTGACCGAGGTGGATGAGCACAATTTCGATCTCATCCATGCCGTCAACATGAAGGCGCTCTATTATTCGACGCAGATCGTCGTGCCGATCATGGAGCATCAGGGTGGCGGCGTCATCATCAACACTGCTTCGGCGACCGCGCTGCGCCCGCGCAAGGGGCTGGTCTGGTATAGCGCGTCCAAGGGCTGGATCATCAGCGCCACCAAGGCGATGGCGCTGGAACTGGCCAACAAGAATATTCGCGTCAATTGCATCTGCCCGGCGGAAAGCGACAGTGAAGCGCTGAAGCTGTTTTTGGAAGACGATACGCCGCAAGCGCGTGAAGCCTTGAAAGCAACCATCCCGCTCGATCGCTTTTCGACGCCGGAAGATGTTGCCGAAGCTGCCCTTTGGCTCGCATCCGACTCCGCCGCGATGGTCACGGGGACGGCGCTGAGTGTCGACGGCGGCTATTCTATCTGAGATTGCGGCTCTGGCCGCCTGCAAATGGCGTTGTTTTGCGCTTCCGGTGCTCATGTACCTTTAAGTACACTCCGCTCCGGTTCTCAAACTCCACCATTTTCGGCTGACCATAACCACAATCCATCTCATGCACCTGCTTCCGCGAGAAAATCATCATAGATGGCTTCCAGCCGCTTATGGCGTTCGGCGGCCATGCGCCGTCCGGTTTCCGTTCTGAAACCGGAGGCAAGCTTGAACAGCTTGGTGCGGAAATGGTCGAGCGCAAAAGTTTTATCGTCGAACGCGCGGTCTTCCGCGCGCGGGTCGCGCCAATCATAAAGGGCGCTTCCCATACGGCCTGCTATATAAAAACAGCGTGCTGCGCCGATCACGCCAATGGCGTCGAGCCTGTCGGCATCTTGCAAGGTCTGTGCCTCGATGGTCACAGGCTCGATATTGGCTGAAAAACTGTGCGCTTCAACCGCATGGGCGACGCGGTCAATGCGCTCATCGTCCCAGCCGAGGCTGCGCAGCAGTGCGGAGGCCTTGTCGGCTGCAAGGCGCGAAGCCTTGTGCCGGTCGGGGGAATTTTTCTCCACACTCACGCAATCGTGCAGAATTGCCGCTGTGCAAAGAATTTCGGCGTCGCCGCCTTCCACGCTTTGAATGGCTGAGGCATTTTTCCAGACGCGGGCGAGGTGGGACAGGTCGTGCGATCCGTCCTCACCATGTTCCAGCGCATGCGGCAGAAGTTCAGCTGCAAGCGCTTCGAAGGGCGCGAAGATATGGTCTGTCATTCAATGTCCCAGAATCATGGAATCGATGGAATGACAGCCAGTATCCCTTGGTTGCGTCAGTTCTGTGAAGCGCGGCGCAGCACGATCCAGTTATAAAACGCGCCAAACGCCATCATCAGGCAGGTGCCGAGAAAGACGGCGCGCATCCCGAAATGGCCGCCGACAAAGCCACCTGCCACCGGGCCTGCGACCTGTCCGACATATTGCGCCGAGACCGAATAGCCGAGTATGCCGCCAGCAACCCGGTCCGGCACATTGTGCCGGATGACGCTGGTGATGCAGGGCAGGAGGCCGCCCAGCGCCAGTCCCATCAGAAAGCGCAAGCCGATCAGTTGCCAGGCTTGTGTGACGAATGCCTGCGGGATCAGCAACAATGCGGAAATCGCCAGCGCACCGATGATGACATATCTGTGCCCGATGCGGTCGGCCAGTCGTCCGAGGCGCGATGAGGACAGGATGCTGCCCAAGGCTGCCGCCGCCATCACGACGCCGGAAATCAGCGTAACCTTGGTCTGGTCGTCCATCAGTTGTATGACATAGACAGTGATGATCGGTTCGATCGACATATTGGCGAACAGCAGCAGCATGCCCGTCACCAGCATGGCCAGAACAGGCTTTCTGTCGGGGATCGCAGCCCAGATGGATTCCGCCCTCTGTTCCTTGGTCGGTTTCGGCGGCTTGCGCTCTTCGCGGATCAGGAAAGTTGTGGCGAGGAAAGTCAGGAAGATCACACCGCCCGCCAGCCAGAAAGTGGCGCGGATGCCGATCAACGGCGGCAAAGCGCCGCCGAGCAGCGGCCCGGCCAGATTGCCCGCCATGATGCCCGCCGAAAGCGCACCCAGCGCCCAGCCGGTTTTGTCTTTCGGGGTCTGCGTCGCGACGAGGATCATTGAGCCGGAGGAATAACCGCCCGCAATGCCGACGAACAGGCGTAGCGCGACCAGCTGCCAGACGCTCGTTACCATGCCGATCAGCGACATGGCGATGGCCATGCCGAGACTGGCGCGGATCAGCATCAGCTTGCGACCATAGCGGTCGCCAAGCTTGCCCCAGAGCGGCGCGACGAAGGCGGCGGCGAGAAAGGTTGCGCCATAGGCGATGCCGGACCATTGCACGATGGCCGCATGGTCGGACACGCCAAGCTGCTCCACATAAAGCGGCAGGAAAGGAAGCAGAAGCGATATGGCCACAAGCGTGGTGAACGAACCGATGAGGCAAATGAGGAGGTTCTGTTTCCAGTAGCGCTCGTGGTTTTCCTCAGCCTGTTTCGGGCCAGCCAAAGGGCCAGTGGTGCCGTCTAACGCGGCGGCGTCCCTGGCGGCAGCTTGGGTCGTACTCATGTCATGTCCTGCGAATGAATGCGGATGCGGGAATGGGATTGTATTGTATTCCATTTTGGGATACCAAAGCGGAATACATGCATGCGCCTGTTGCTTCGTCTTGTCAACTCCCGTCAGGAACAAGCATTCACGGTGTGGTGAACGAGAGCATTTCCAGCAACAGTGCGTAGCGGTTTTGCGTGGGATAATGCGTGAAACAACTAGATAGAGCGGTTCCACCATTCCGTTTTAACCGGAACCGCTCCAGGAGACCGGTCGGCAATGTCACAGATGAGGCAAGTGGAAACGCAACTCCGCGACATGATCCTGGGGCTTGAGCTTGGGCCGGGCGAACGCCTGACCGAGCGCTGGGTGGAGACGCAGTTCGCCGCCTCGCGCACGCCGATCCGCGCCGCGCTGTTGCGGTTGGAAGCCGAAGGGCTGGTCTGTCGGGAAGGGCGCGGCTGGACGGTTTCGCCGATCAATCTTGCTGAAATCGATCAGATCGGCGTTTATCGTGAGGCGCTGGAAGTGGCGGCGATCCGGCTGACTGCGACGCTTGATGAGCGCAGCGGCGTCGAGCCGATTGGCGCGATGCTGGACAGTTGCGACGCCGAAACCTCGCGGGAGGAATGGCATCGGGTCGGCATGGATTTCCACATCGAACTGGCGCGACTGTCGGGTAATGAGTTTTTGAGCCGTGGCGTGCGTGATGCGATGCAGCGCCTGTCACGAGCGCGCTGGCTGGAAGTGCGCGACGAAGCGGCCCTTGCCCGCGCATGGCGTGAGCATCACGCGATCCTTGATGCGGTGCGCGAAGGCGACGCCGACGAGGCGGCGAAGCTGTTGAGCGCGCATCTGGGCGGCAGCCGCGACCGTCTCGTCAGCAGTTTGCACGAGGATCGTCGCGGCCTGAAGGCGCGGGGATTTGCCGTTATCAGCGCTTGAGTTAGCGCCAATCCGGCAGTCTGTGTCCGCCGCGCGGGAGGCGGGAGGTGCGCCCTTCCATGAGGCCAAGGTCGCGCAGCAGATAGTCGGGCGAGTGTTCGCTGACGACATAGGGCGCTGGCTTGCGCTGAAACAAGCGGGTGAAAAGACGATACCAGCCTGTGGTGGCTTTGCCGGCAGGGCCAGACGCAGCGCAAGCGCCTGCATGGGCTGGTGCATTGATCTCGATATTTTGCATGGTTCCGGCTTTGCTTTTGTGAACTGTGGGAGACAGCTCAGTTAAATTCTGCCTATAGATATGGCCGGAAAAGCTGTTGTTTTCCAATTGAACGTCGATTACCATACATAAGGAGGGCTTATGTATCATGGTGTCGTCGCTACCCCCTTTATCCGCCATTCGCGTCTTTGAATCCGCGTCCCGTCATGCAAGCTTTACCAAGGCTGCGGAAGAGCTTGGCATGACGCAGGCCGCCGTCAGCTATCAGATCAAGATGCTGGAGGAGCGGGTCGGCGCGCCCTTGTTTCTGCGCATGCCGCGACAAGTGAAACTGACCGAGCTTGGTGAGCGACTGGCGCCGTCCATTACAGAGGCTTTTGAAACGATGCGCACGGCTTTCGCCACGTTGCGGGAGGATGCGGAAGGCGTGCTCACGATCAGCTCGGTCGCCACTTTCGCCGCCAACTGGCTGGTTCAGCGCCTTGGTTCGTTCCAGATGGAGCACCCGCTTCTGGCGGTGCGGCTCGATACCAATGACCAGCTGATCGATTTCACCCAGAGCGAGGTCGATCTCGCCATCCGCACCGGCACCGGCCACTGGCCGGGGCTGGTCAGTCATGAGCTGATCAAGGCGCAGTTCACGCCCATGCTGAGCCCGAAACTTGCGGCAAGCATTGGCGGGGTGCGCGAGCCGGCTGATCTGTTGCGCCTGCCCGCCATCGATGCCAGCGATCCTTGGTGGCGGCTGTGGTTCGAAGCCGCTGGTGTTCCTGATCCGCAACTGCGGGGCAACACGCAGAACCGACTGGGCGCGCAGCATCTGGAAGGGCGGGCGGCCACGGCAGGCCTCGGTATGGGTATCCTCACCCCTGCCTTTCACACGGCGGAAGTTGCGGCGGGTCTGTTGATCCAGCCTTTCGACCTCCTCTGCGATGATGGCCGTTCCTATTGGTTGGTCTATCCCGAATCCCGCCGTAACGTGCCGAAAATCCGGGCTTTTCGGGCATGGATTATGGGAGAACTTGGAAAATAACGCCTATCGGCAAAAATTTTTTTGCCCACATGTCACATTCAGCGATGCTCGCTCGTCATGTCTTTCGAACCATCAAATCAAACCCGAAAGGAACGAGACCATGACTGCCACGCTGAACCCATTCAATGCTGCTCCTGCCCTGATGAAATCCTGGATGACCACCTCGCAAGCCGTTGCTGCCAGTCTGGAAGGGAGCCTGATCGAATTGGTCAAAATCCGCTCGTCGCAGATCAATGCCTGTGCAAACTGCATCAACATGCACACGATTGAAGCCCGCGCGCTGGGCGAAACCGAACAGCGCATTTATTTGCTCTCGGCCTGGCAGGAAGCGCCATGCTATTCTGAGCGGGAACGGGCGGCTCTTGGCTGGGTGGATGCGCTGACGCGTCTCTCGCAGGGGCATGATCTTGTCGAAGCGCGCAAGGCCCTGCAGGCGCAGTTTACGGAGGAGGAACAGGTGAATCTCACGCTGATGATCAATATTATCAACGGCTGGAACCGCATGGCCGTTGGCTTCGGCCTCTGGTTTGAACCAGCGGCGGCAAAGGCTCCGGCCCAAAAGACTGCTGAGGCGGTCGCCTGATGGCAGGGGGGGCGGCGCATGACGATGCAGCGGAGATTTTCGATCCGCTGCGTTCGAAACTGATCCGTGTCGCCTATCGCATGCTCGGCTCCGTCGCCGATGCGGAAGATATGGTGCAGGAGGCGTTCATCCGCTGGATGAACGCCGACCGCAGCGCGGTGCGCGAGCCGGAAGCCTTCCTGCGGCGCACGGTGACGCGGCTTTGTCTCGACCGGCTTAAATCCGGCCAGCGGCAGCGCGAAACTTATTTCGGCCCGTGGATTCCAGATCCGGTGGTCGAGGAGGAAGAGGAAGACGACGATGTGACCCTGCCGTTGATGCTGGCGCTGGAGCGTCTTTCACCGCTGGAACGCGCGGCCTTTCTGCTGCACGATGTCTTCGGTCTCGACTTCGACGAAATAGCGAAAACAATTCAGCGCGATGCGGCGGCCTGCCGACAACTCGCGACCCGCGCGCGCAAGCATGTTCGCGAAGAACGACCGCGTTTTCAGGTCGATAGAGAGCGCGGGATTGAGCTGGCGCAGGCTTTCTTCACGGCATCGCGTAGCGGCGACATGAATGCGCTGGGCACCATGTTGGCCGCCGACGTGCATATGCATGCGGATGGCGGCGGAAAACGCCCGGCCTTCCCGAAGCCGATTTTCGGCTTTACCGATGTTATGGAAATTCACGAGAAGCTTGCCGGCTATTTCAGGGCCAATGGTTCAACGCTGGTGCGCACCACCTTCATCAATGGTCTGCCGGGCTTCATCTCGCTGGAATCGGATGGTCAGATCCAGACCACGGCGCTCGATATCGAAGACGGAAAGATTGCGGCGATCTATGTCGTCCGCAATCCCGACAAGTTGCAGCACCTGCACTGACCTGTGCTGCCGCTATCCGATCAGGTAGCGGCAGAGACCGGCAGCACCGATGCCGATGATCACGGTCGGCAGCATGGAAAAGCGCGTGGCGGCGAAAATGGTGATCGCCAGAGCCAGAAGATCGGCGGGCTTGTCGGAGACGAAATCCGGTGCGATCACCGATATCAGCACACAACCGGGCGCGGCTTCCATAACGGCGGTCGCGCGTTTGCTGAGTGTGCGATTGCGCAGCAGTACATATCCGCCGATGCGGGTCAGATAAGTGACGCTGGCCATCAAAACGATGGTGAGAACGGCTAACGGATCGATCATTCTTCACCTGCCAGAAGATAGGCGGCAACGAGGCCGGAGAGTGCACCGGCGGCGACATACCAAGCGCCGGGAATGGTGAGATAGGTAACGGCGGCGACAACAAGGCTGACCAGCCACGGGCGCGCTGCGGCAAAGCCCTTCCACATGCCTGCCAGCAGCACCAGAAACACCGCCGGAAACGCCATGTCGAAACCATAGGGCCGCAAGTCGCCCATCATCGGGCCAAAGGCCGCGCCCAGCGTGGTGAAAAGCACCCATGCAATGTAGAACGGGATGGCGACACCGGCATAGAATTTGAGGCTCAGCGCCGGATTGACGCCCTTCGCCTGACGGCGCTTCGCATCGGCGAGGCCGAGCGCCCAGCTTTCATCGCACATCAGAAACAGGCTGGCGAAAGCCTTGCGCTTTGGCAGATGGCGGATGAAAGGCGCAAGGGCGGCACCCATCAAAAGATGGCGGCTGTTGACCAGAAGCGTGATCGCGGCAATGAGCAAAACATGCGGCGGCGAGGTCCAGAGCTGGATCGCGGCAAATTCAGAGCCGCCCGCGAAATTCAGGCCCGTCATCAACGGCACTTCGAGGACGCTTAGGCCCTTTTGTGCAGCCTGCGCGCCCAGCACCAGAGCATAGGGAATAATGCCTAGCAAAACCGGTAGTCCGGCGGTGGCACCCCGACGGAATTCCGACGCCGGTTTACTTTGCTGTGGCACATAGGCCTGTGAAATATCCATAAAACCGCCGTTGGCTGGCCTCGCGGCTGCCCCTTGTCTATTACCCCAGCATCTTTGCTTGAGAGCGAACGGCAATATAGCCAATGTCTTGAGCAATCGGGTTGCAAAGATTGGCCGATTGCAGCAATATTTGGCAGTGAATGCCAACAATATCGGCATAAATGGAATTCGTGGCCAATGAAGCGCGGGGCGATATAGAAGCTATCCGATAAAGTGGCGGCAAAGACCGGCAGTGCCGATGCCGATCAGCACGGTCGGCAGCATGGAAAAGCGCGTGGCGGCGAGAACGGTAATCGCCAGCGCCAGAAGATCGGCGGGCCTGTCGGAGACGAAATCCGGTGCGATGACTGAAATCAGTACGCAGCCGGGCGCGGCCTCCATCACCGCCATCGACCGTTTGCTGAGTGTGCGATTGCGCAGCAGTACATAGCCGCCGATGCGGGTCAGATAGGTGACGCTGGCCATCGCGATGATGGTGAGCAGGACTAAGGGGTCAATCATTCTGCATCTGCCAGAAGATAGGCTGCAACGAGGCCGGAAACTGCGCCAGCGGCGACATACCATGCGCCTGGAATGGTGAGGTAGGTGACTGCGGCGACGGCGAGGCTGACGAACCACGGACGCGCTGCGTTAAGGCCTTTCCACATGCCTGCGAGCAGCACCAGAAAGACCGCCGGAAACGCCATGTCGAAGCCATAGGGGCGGAGATCCCCCACCATCGGTCCGAGGACAGCGCCCAACGTGGCGGCGGACAGCCATGCCACGTAGAATGGGATGGCAACGCCCATATAAAATTTCAGGCTCAGCGCCGGGTTGACGTCCTTAGACTGGCGGTGCTTCGCATCGGCTAGACCAAGCGCCCAGCTTTCATCGCACATCAGGAACAGGCTGATGAAGGCCGTGCGCTTCGGCAAATGGCTGATGAAGGGCGCAAGGGCGGCACCCATCAGCAGATGGCGGCTGTTGACCAGAAAGGTAATCGCCGCGATGAGCAGGACATGCGGTGGCGACGTCCAGAGCCGGATTGCCGAAAACTCCGAACCGCCCGCGAAGTTCATGCCGGCCATCAACATGACGGACAACAGGCTGAGGCCTTTGTGTACAGCCTGCGCGCCCATAACCATGGCATAGGGAAAAGCACCCAGCAGAACCGGAAGCACGGCAATGGCTCCGCGGCGGAATTCTGACCTTCTAATTTGATGGCTGCTAAATGTGCTTTCTTGAGATGCATAGAACGGTGGAATATCCATAAAAATCCCGTTGGCTGGCCTCGCGGCTGCCCCTTATCCGCGTGGTTCCCAGTCCAGACACAGCTGCTGGAACCACTTGATCTCTTTCTGGCTTTGCGCGGCAAACTGGCCGCTTCATAACCTTTGCCGGAAATTCGCGCATGCGGTGCGCTGGTCTGGAAGTATTCGCTAATGTAATCAGTATCTTGAGCAATTGCCTTGTGGGAGCTAGTGTATGGCATTAATATTTGGCAGAAAATGCCAATAGTTTGGGTGTAAATGAAATCGGTGGCCAATGAAGCTGGACGAGATCGACAAGCGGATATTGCGTGTGCTGCAACGCGACGGGCGCATCGCCAATAATGATCTGGCGCGCGAGGTCGGGCTGTCGCCGTCGCCGTGTCTGCGGCGGGTCAAGCTTCTGGAAGAGGCGGGCGTGATCGACGCTATGTTGCGGTGCTTAATCCGGCCAAGATCGGCAAGGGGCTGACCTTCTTCACCCGCATCCGGCTGGACAGGCAGGATGAGGAAACGCTTCAGGAGTTTGCACGCGAAATATTGAAGCTGCCGCAAGTGCTGGAATGTTATTTCATGCTGGGCGATTACGACGCGATGATCCGCGTGGTCGCGGCGGATATCGAGGAATATCGGCGTTTCCAGTCGGAATATCTAAGCCGCATCAAAGGCGTGCAGAACCTGAAGACCGACGTTCCGAGCCAGACGGTCAAGCAGACTTCGGCGATGCCGCTTTAGGCGTTCCGGGAAGCGCGAGCAGGCTCACAAGCGCTATGGCCGAAAGGATCGCTCCGGCGAGGAAGGTCGAGGACGAGCCATAGGCTTCCCATAGCCAGCCAGCGCCGACATTGCCCGCCAGCATGACAAAGCCGGTGATCACATTGAAGATGCCGAAGGCGGTGCCTTTGAGATGCGGGGGTGCGGTATCGGCGATAAGCGTCGCCAGAATGCCTTGTGAAAAGCCCATATGCAGGCCCCACAGGACAATACCCGCCAGAAACGGATAGATCGTCGTTGAATGAGCGATCACCAGATCGGCGGCAACGAGAAAGCCGAGGCTTGCGGCGAGCAGGCCCTTGCGGCCCATCCGGTCCGACAGGCTGCCGACGGGATAGGCGGTCAGCCCATAGACGGCATGCATGACGACCATGGTGATTGGCACCCAAGCGGCGGTAAAACCGGCTTCCTGCGCCTTGAGCAGCAGAAATGCTTCGCTGAACCGGGCAAGCGTCAGGACCGACGCGACGGCGATGACGATCCAGACGGCGGTGTTCAGTTTTCCCGTATCGGCAAAACGGGGCAAGCCTTTAGAGCGGGCAGGGGGTGTTTCCGGCTCGCGAATACCGACGATCAAAAGCGCAACCGCAAGGAAGGCCGGGATAACGGCAATCCAGAAGATCGCGACAATATTGCCGCCTGTCGCCACCATCAGGCCGATAGCGACAAGCGGACCGACAAAGCCGCCAACCGTATCGAGTGACTTGCGCAGGCCAAAGGCCGCGCCGCGAATTTCCGGCGGCGTCACATCGGCAATCAGGGCGTCGCGTGGTGTGCCACGTATGCCCTTGCCAACGCGGTCGATGGCTTTGGCGGTGACGATGCCGCCAGCCGTGGTGGCAAGCGGAAAGATCAGCTTGGAGAGGGCGGCGAGACCATAGCCTGCCACCGCGAGCGGCTTTCTGCGGCCAGTCCAGTCGGATATCACGCCGGAAAAGAGCTTGGTCACCGTGGCGATGGCAACCGACAGGCCTTCGATAAAGCCGATCGTCATCGCGGATGCGCCCAATCCCGCCACCAGATAAAGCGGCAGCAGCGTCTGCACCATTTCGGATGAGATATCCATCAACAGGCTGACAACGCCCAGAACCCACACGGTTGAGGGGATTGCGTGCGTCTTGTCGGTGGAGGCTGAACCTGTCGCCATGCAGAAAATCCGAATCTGTCGAAGGATTATGTGTCTGATAGCACGGGTTGATGAAATATGAGCGCTGTGCTCACATTATTTGAGATAGGCGCGAACCACGTCCACAAGTTCGCCAGCGCCTTCGTCGCGCTCCTTCTGCGGCAGATCACCATCGGCGACATGCATGAGAATATGATCCTCGATCACCTCGGCCATCAGCCCGTTCACCGCGCCGCGCACACCGGCAATCACCTGCATGACTTCAGAGCAGCCCTTTTCCTCCTCAAGCATCCGCTCCACACCTTCAAGCTGCCCGCGAATGCGGCGCACGCGGTTGATAAGCTTCTGCTTTTCGCGGAGGGTATGGGTCATGGGGACTCCTGATTTTGCGATATGTCAGGCGGGGCGGACTTCCACCTCCACCGTCACATGCGACAAATCGTGGATCGCTGCAAGCTTCTTGCGGTAATAGGACGGCGCCTTTGGCGTGGCCGTGACAATCGACACGATGGCACCGTGATGGCCCGGCCCAAGCTGCCAGACATGCAGATCGGCGATTTCGCCGCCTTCCTTCTCAATGATTTCAGTGATCTCTTCGGGGAGGTCCTCGCCTTCAGGGATGTAATCGAGAAGCGTCGCGCCCGCATCGCGAATGAGGCCCCAGGACCAGCGCGCAATCACCAAGGCACCGGCAATGCCAATGGCCGGATCGAGCCAGAGCCAGCCGTAAAGACTGCCGAGAAGAAGGGCGGCAATCGCCAGCACCGAAGTCAATGCATCGGCGAGCACATGGATATAGGCAGCGCGCAGGTTCTGGTCGTGACCGCTTTCGTGGTGATGGGCGTGATCATGTCCGTGGTGGTGATGCGCGTGATCGTCTTTCAACAGCCAGGCGCAGACGAGATTGACCGCGAGGCCGAGGCAGGCAATCAGAATGGCTTCATGGAAGTTGATGGCGACCGGGGCGCTGAAACGCTGGAAACTTTCCCAGCCGATCAGCAACGCAATCAGTGCTAGAACTATGGCGCTGGCAAAGCCCGCCAGATCGCCGAGCTTGCCGGTGCCGAAGGTAAAGCGCGGATTGTGGGCCTGCTTGCGGGCATAGAGATAGGCGAGTGCTGCGATGAGCATCGCTGCTGCATGGGTGGACATGTGCCAGCCATCGGCAACCAGCGCCATGGAACCATAAAGGTTCCCGGCAACGATCTCGATCACCATCATTGCGGCGGTAATGGCGATGACGATCCACGTGCGCCGCTCGTTGCGCCGGTGGTTGTCACCCAGAAACACATGGTCGTGCCGCGCTTCCAGCTGACGTTCATACGGATGATGCGTGCCCATATCGCGGCCTCCTATAAAATAGGGGGGTATACTATTTTTGACGTTTCGACAAGAAGTGGAATCGGATGTTTCAGATGATGGGAATTAATCTCGATCAGTTCGCACTGCTTTAACGCGTGTGGGAAAATGCCAAAAACCTGCACCTTTGGAGGTAGGTTTTACGCCTGTTTATGGTGGGTTTCGTCCGTTTTGCCGGAATATTCAGCGGGGCATGATCGGCTAAGATCAGAAACGTAGTCTTGGGGCAAAGCGTTCGAAACGACGAATTTCCACGTAATGGCGAGCGGCGTTTCGGGTTTTCAATCTGCGCATCGTGCTTTGCAAAACTCCGCACTGGTTTTCGGGCCGATGTTCAACTGCATTTCCGGCAAAAGCGCGCGGCGCTTGATGCTGGCGATGCGTCGAAACAGACAGACGGAGCGGAGGGACTTATGTCGACAGAACAACAAAACAGGCATTCACCACGCAATCGTGCGCGACGCCATTTTTTAGGAGTGGCGGGCGCTGCTGCCGCAAAGGCCGCCGCGCTTGGCGCTTTGGCGTCGTCTTTCACAACGCCAGCCCGCGCCTTGGGGACGAAATGGTGGGAGGATGGCGGCGGTGACGGTGGCAGTGGCACCAATTGCCTTTTGAAAGGCACGCTGGTTGAAACAATGAGCGGACCCGTTGCCGTGGAAAACCTGGCCGTTGGCGATCTTGTCGTGACCGCCAATTGCAAGGTGGTGCCGGTGAAATGGGTCGGCTGGCAGCGCTATAGGAAGGGCGGTGTGGAATGGGGCGAGGACGTGATGCCGATCCGTATTGCACGTCACGCGCTCGACCGCATGACGCCGCGACGCGATCTTTATCTGTCGCCCAACCATGCGCTTTTCATCGACGGCGTTTTGATCCGCGCCAAGGATCTCGTCAACGGGCGTTCCATCACGCGTGTCCCGATGGAGCAAGCAATCGACTACTACAATATTCTGCTCGACAGCCATGAAGCGATATTCGCCGAAGGGGCTGCGGTGGAGACCTATCTGCTGCTGGGCGACAGCTATAAAAGCTTCATGAACTTCGCCGAATATCAGGAGCTTTATACCGACGAGCCGAACATCGTGATGCAGCCCTTCGCGCCGATCATGGGCTATGAGGGCGGACGCGAGCATATGCGCGCTTTGTTGTGCCTGAGCGGTGTTCTGCCGATGCGTGACGTGGTGGAGGAAACCTATCAGCGTCTGGCTTTGAGGGCCGGGGAGCAAATAGTGTAAGGGGAGCGGTCTGCAAAAATGCAGGTCGAAGAAAGGCGAGGCGCCAAATGGCGCCTCGCCTTCATTTCATATCCGATCCATCAGCGCATACCATGACAGCGCAAGGAAGAGCAGCGGCGCGCGGAATGTGCGCCCGCCGGGGAAGGCGGGAATGCGCAGTTCTTCGAACAGTCTCAGTTTGTCGCGCTTGCCGGAAATGGTGTCGGCATAAAGCTTGCCCATGAAATTCGCCAGCATCACCCCATGGCCGGAATAACCGCCTGCCGAAATGACGCCGGGCATCACTTCGCGGACAAAAGGCTGGCGCGGCATGGTTATGCCGACCGAGCCGCCCCAGGCATGGGTGATCTCGACATTGCCGAGTGCGGGATAGATTTCAGCGATCTGGCGGCGGATATGCGTGCTGATCTCACGCGGATTATCCGCCGTATAGGCTTCGCGACCGCCGAACAACAGTCGCCCATCTTTCGAGCGGCGGAAATAGCGGACCACAAAGCGGGAATCGTCGACGGACTCGCCGCCCGGTATCACCGGGCTGTCGTCGCCCAGCGGCACCGTCGCGCCGATGAAGGAGCGGATCGGCATGACATGCGATGCGCTGGTCGGTTCCAGCGTTCCACCATAAGCATTGACCGCGATGAAGGCATGTTTCGCAACAATTGTGCCCTTTGTGGTCGCGACTTCCACACGCCCGCTGGACGTGCTTATCCCCGTTGCCCTGGTGTTTTCATAAAGCTGCGCACCCGCCGCTTTCGCCGCCTTGGCCGTGCCGATGAGCAACTTCAGCGGATGGATGTGGCCGGTGCCCGCATCATAAACGCCCCCGTGATAGCGGCTCGACCCTAACAGAGAGGCGGTTTCATCGCGGGTGACAAAACGCAAATGCGGATAGTGGAAGCGGCTCTGCATCAGTTCCGCATGGCGCTCATATTGCTTGAGATAGCGCGGCTTGTGCACGACGGAGATCTGTCCGGGGACATAGTCCATGTCGATCTGATGTTCGCTCGCAAAGGCGAGCAGATAGGCTTTCGCTTCTTCGGCCACATCGAACAGGGCCTTGGCGCGCTCGAAGCCATATTCGGCTTCAAGGTCTTCTGCCCATGTGCGCTGACCGGTGCCGAACTGGCCGCCATTGCGCCCCGACGCGCCATCGCCGAAGCGTTCGGCCTCGATCAGAACCACATCTGCGCCCTGTTTCGCCAGATGATAAGCAGCCGAAAGCCCCGTATAGCCGCCGCCGATGATAACAACATCGGCCTGCCGCGAACCGTCAAGTTCCGGATATTCTGGCCGCTCGGGCACGCTCGCTTCGTACCACGAAAGGCCGGGGGAGATTGGGGACTGGTGGGGCATCGGCGATTCCGCGCTTTAAGGAAGTAGGGGAATAGGGGAGTAAGGGAATAAGGGAATAAGGGAGTGTGTTAGCCGTCCGATAGCTTGCGAATGAGAAGCCTAAGTAATTTTCCAATACTCTCACTCTTCGCCATGATCGGATCGATAGTGTCTTGTTTGATGAATCCCAATCTCTCAGCAATCAGTATATGGGTTTCCACTTCTTTCAACGAACCTTGCGCGATACGCAAAAAGTTCTGGTAGGCGCCACGTGTATCCCGCCCGTAACCTTCCGCTATATTCGCCGGAATTGATACTGCTGCGCGACGCACCTGACTTGTCAGCCCATAGACCTCTTCTTTTGGCCACATCTCCGTCGATTTATAGATTGCCGTTACCAGCTCCATTGCCTGCTGCCACGCAAGAATATCGCGATAAGAATTGATTGCCATATCTATGCCCCCGCATATTTTCTACTCCCCTACTCCCCTACTCCCCTACTCCCCTACTCCCCTAACCTACACATTAAGCAACAGGAACTCGCGTTCCCACGGGCTGATGACTTCCATGAAGGTTTCGAACTCGGCGCGCTTGATGGCGGCATAGGTCGTGACGAAGGAGCTGCCGATCAGATTGCGCAGTTCGTCGTCCTTTTCGAACAGTTCCACGGCGTCGATCAAGCCGCGCGGCAGCTCCACTTCCTTGGTGTTGACGCTCGTGGTGGCGGGCTGTTCCGCCTCGATCTTGTTGACGAGACCGATCAGGCCGCAGGCAAGCGAAGCTGCCAGCGCAAGATAGGGATTGGCGTCGGAGGAGGGGATGCGGTTTTCCACGCGGCGCGCATTGGGGTCTGAGCGCGGCACGCGGAAGGCCGTGGTGCGGTTGTCATAGCCCCATTTAACGTTGACCGGCGCGGAAGCGTCCGGCGTCAGGCGGCGATAGGAATTTACATAGGGCGCGAACATCACCAGAGCATTCGGCACATGGCGCTGCATGCCGCCGATGAAGTGGCGGAAGGCTTCGCTTTCGCTACCGTCTTCGTTGGTGAAAATGTTGCGGCCTGTTTTCTTGTCGACGATCGACTGGTGGATATGCATCGCCGAGCCCGGCTGGCCCTGAATGGGCTTGGCCATGAAGGTGGCATACATGTCGTGCTTGAGCGCCGCCTCGCGGATCGTGCGCTTGAACATGAAAACCTGATCGGCCAGTTCGACAGGATCGCCATGGCGCAGGTTGATTTCCAGCTGACCGGCGCCTTCTTCGTGGATCAGCGTGTCGATCTCCAGACCCTGACCCTCGGAGAAATGGTAGATATCGTCGATCAGTTCGTCGAACTCGTTGACGCCCGCAATCGAATAGCCCTGTCCGCCGCCAATGGCGCGGCCCGAGCGACCGACCGGCGGGGTCAGCGGATAATCCGGGTCGGGGTTTTTGCGCACCAGATAGAATTCGATTTCCGGCGCAACAACCGGCTTCAACCCGCGCTTGTTGTATGCGGCGACGACATTGCGCAGCACGTTGCGCGGGGTGAATTCGACCAAGCGTCCGTCCTGATAGACCAGATCGCAGATTACCTGCGCCGTCGGGTCAGATTCCCACGGAACCGCCGACAGGGTGGAGAGGTCGGGCAACAGTCTGAGATCGCCATCGTCTTCGGGATAGTGGAAGCCGTAGCCGTCTTCCGGGTAATCGCCGGAAATCGTCGTCATGAAAACGGCGGACGGCAGGGCCAGCGATGTGTTGGACGTGAACTTCTTGGACGGCATCATCTTGCCGCGCGCAACCCCCGCCTGATCGGGGGTGATGCATTCGATGTCTTCGATATCCCGCCAGGCCAGCCATTCGGTTGCCTGCTTCCAGTTCTTCACCCCACGCAGGGATTTGACATAGGCAGGCGTACGGCGACGCGGCGCACGCGTAACCTTCTTTTCCGTCGTATCAGCAGACATCCATCACCAGAAAATGATTTCGATGGGTGCATGATAGCTGCGTCGGCTGTGGTTGACAAATGGGGCCAGCAGGCTTTTTTGGGAGCCGGAAAACGGGTCTGGCTGGCAGGGTTGTGGTGGTCTTAAAGGCCGAACCGCGCCTTCAATTTCCGAAAATGCTCTTTGATCTCGTCCGCGAGGAGGTCGTCCAGTTCCCGAATGTGACTGAGGGCATGCAAGCCGACCTGCCTGATCTGCTCCATGGTCAGACCGATTGCTTTCAGCGCGGCGAGCCCCTTCAGCAATGCGCCGATTCTCTCGCCCGCAACACTGCCGGCTGCGTTGGCGACCCAGCTGAGCAATCCGCCTTCGGTGCTTCGTGCCATGACATCATTGGCGTTTGCCAATTCCGCCGCGCCCGGGATTTTGTCGAACAGGCGCGCCGCAAGGTCTGGCCTCTCATGTTGCACGACGGAGAACATGATCCCCGCAACGCGTTCGGCGACCGCAGAGTCGATGCCGGTCTTCAATGCGACGCTATCGATGATGGACTGGACGGACATTTTATCCTGCGTGATCCGGGCGGTGTTGAATGCCCAGAATGATCAGGATCGTTGCGGCTTTCTACGGTCAGAAAAGACAGGAGCATGCAGGAGCACCGGACCGCAACTGTTCTGTCCTTGACGCCCGGGTGATGAGGGGCTGATGCGATTGCCGTTACCATTGAGACCAAGCTGCGTGGAGCCTTGGGAACAGGTAATCCGCCGGACCTTCCGCATCCTGGCAATTACCTGCTGACGCGAGAAGCTTGGGCTGATGCCCAAGCTCCATCTGTGAGTTCTTACTTAAATGGGCACCACTTGCCGAAAGGTGTTACGATGCAAATAATGCTCTTGGCCTGGCCGTCCGCGGAAAGCTGGCTCTGAGAATCCTGAAGAGGGCTTGCATAAGATTGCCCAGCAGTAGCAGCCATGGTTGCAAGTGCAAGTGTCGTGTATACAAAATATTTCTTCATAATATAGATCCTAATGTTAATTTTAAAATTAAATGTTAATTAATGCATCTAGAGTTAAGCACAATGTTTTTCGATTTATACATTCCAATAATGAATTATTTTTTTGCAAGATATTTCATATTCGTTTGAAATTGATCTTATTGGCATGCTTTGTCAAAAAAGCACGGCGTCAATAACGATTGAGTGCGGCCTGAAATTTCTGCGTAAATCTGTGGCGCTGTCTGGAACGCCCGGTGTTCTTCCCTTCGCGAGCGTCAGCATGTCGTCTGACTGATATGGGATAGAATAAAGAAAAATCTGCGGGAGGCGTTGGCGGAGGACGTTCATGCGCTACCCGCAGACAATCGACCTCTTTATAGTCCCGATTTGCGGGGCGAGCATAACTCTCGGCTATCAACGCATATGGGAAGCTTGAGATCTGCGGAATTTGGGTTCGATACTTGCTGCGCTTTTAACGCGTTAGCATTCGCATCTTTAACAAACGAATATTTTTGCCCGAATGCCAGTGCTATAAGCGCCGTCGCCAGAAATATGAGAAGTGAATTCATAGGAATATCCTTATGCTTATTGGGTGCCACTTGCGTTTATGAATACCAGCATTCGAGATGGAGAAATCCCTTCTCGTAGAAGCAAAACAAATCGTTGATAAGGCCGCGCACCGCTTGATCCGGGCGCATATCTGCAGTCATTGCAGCGGCGGCGGAATAGTTTGTTTCGGCAATTAAAGCGCTTGAAACAATTGAAAGAATGAAGATATACTTACGCATATTTTTCTCCTTTTCGCTATATTGCGCTTTTATTGAAAACACATAATTTATTTTACTTCGATATCCAATATAGAATTAAATTTATATTCACAATTATTCAAATTTCGATAAATGCTGTATTTATTGAAATAGCGTCTGTCGGCTGCCTGTTTTTCTTTTCCGGTGCAAAAAATCCCCGGCTGGAGGGGGCAGCCGGGGTGGAGTTCAGGCAAGGAAGGCATGGGGCAGAGAGCCGGTCAAAGCCTTTTGAAGGCGTTGGCCGGGGTGGGATTGCTGCCGCCGCCACCGGCATGAAGAATAGTTATGGTGGCGACGGCGATTGTCAGGATCGTCATCATTTTTCGTGAGTGACGATGACGGGGATCAAGAGATCGCCCCAGTTACCGCCGCCATTCCCGTGTTGCCGAAGGCACACAAAATAAAAGAACATGGTGGCGACGGCGATTGTCAGGATCGTCATCATTTTTCGTGGGTGACGATGACGGGGATCAAGAGATCACCCCAGTTACCGTCGCCACCATGATGCCGGGCGGAGCGGACCAGTTCCACCGAGACGCCTGCCTCGACCGCCTTCATGACGGTGTAGTTGAGGCGATGCAGATCGTTGGCGAGCATGCGGATAACGGTCTGCTGATCCGTGGTCATGCTTGACGATTGTTCTTCTGCTCTTTCCTTGACGCGTGCTGGCGAATTCATGGAACTGTTCCTCCTGTTTTATGGCCGGTGTTACTCAGCAGCCGGTCTGAACTGTGCTGTTTCAGTTGATTCCTTCATGGCGGTGGTCGAAGACTGGCCGCCGGTGATTGCAAGCGACACGGCATCGAAATAGCCGGTGCCGACTTCGCGCTGATGCTTGGTCGCGGTGTAGCCGTTGGCTTCGGCTGCGAATTCCGCCTGTTGCAGTTCGGAATAGGCTGCCATCTGCCGGTCCTTGTAGCCGCGTGCCAGTTCGAACATGCCGAAGTTGAGCTGGTGGAAACCGGCCAGCGTGATGAACTGGAACTTGTAGCCCATCGCGCCCAGCTCGCGCTGGAACTTGGCAATCGTGGCGTCGTCGAGGTTCTTCTTCCAGTTGAACGACGGCGAGCAGTTATAGGCGAGCTTCTTGCCCGGATGCACCTTGTGCACGGCTTCCGCGAAGCGGCGAGCCTGTTCGAGATCCGGCTTGGATGTTTCCATCCAGATCAGATCGCAATAAGGCGCATAGGCAATCGCACGGGCGATACATGGCTCGATGCCGTTCTTCACCTGATAGAAGCCTTCCGCCGTGCGGCCCGCATCGTAATCGACAAAAGGCTTGTCGCGCTCGTCGATGTCCGAGGTCAGAAGCTTGGCAGCTTCCGCATCCGTGCGGGCGATGACCAGCGTGGCCGTGCCCATCACATCTGCCGCAAGGCGCGCCGCGTTGAGGTTACGGATATGCGCTGCCGTCGGGATCAAAACCTTGCCGCCAAGATGGCCGCACTTCTTTTCCGAAGCGAGCTGGTCTTCATAATGCACGCCTGCTGCGCCGGCCTCGATGAAAGCTTTCATGATTTCAAAAGCGTTCAGTGGTCCGCCAAAGCCTGCTTCGGCATCGGCGACGATCGGGGCAAACCAGGTGTCGACCGAAAGTCCCTTGCCTTCGGCGGTTTCGATCTGGTCGGCGCGCTGCAAGGTCTTGTTGATGCGCTTGGCCAGTTCCGGGGCCGCATTGGCCGGGTAGAGAGACTGGTCCGGATACATGGCCGAGGCCGTGTTGGCATCCGCCGCAACCTGCCAGCCGGAGAGGTAGATCGCCTTCAGTCCGGCGCGAACCATCTGCATTGCCTGATTGCCGGAAAGCGCGCCCAGCGCGTTGACGAAATCTTCCTCATGGATCAGCTTCCAGAGGCGGTTCGCGCCCATTTCAGCCAGCGAATACTTGATCTCCACCGAACCGCGCAGCCTTTTTACATCTTCGGCCGTATGCGCACGTTCGATACCGTCGAAACGACCCTTGGGCGCCGAAGGAATAAGGCTGTAAAAATCTGTCATTTCGGTGTCTCCTCACACTTATCACTGGTTTTTCAAGAGCGGTTGGTCGCTGCTCTTTCTGTGACTGAATTTACATTCGCAGTCGGTGGGACGCTAGAAAAAGCAGCAAATACGCCTGATAATTGAAGTTAAGCTGTCGGAACTTTGACGGACTGGCTCTGTAAATTTGTAAAGATTGTCAAAAGTAGAATTTACGGCTATTTTGTCATGAATTGTAAAAGTCGCCGTTGCGGGTTTGGGAGGACGGAGTTGAGCGAACGCAAGATTTTTGCCGGACCGCGCATCAGGCGTATTCGCAACGAGCGGTCCCTGACGCAGACGGCTATGGCCGAAGCGCTCGGCATTTCACCGTCCTATCTCAACCTGATCGAGCGCAACCAGCGGCCCTTGACGGTGCAGCTGTTGTTGAAGCTCGCCAGTGTTTACAAGCTCGATCTCGATAGTTTGCAGGCAGAAAGCGGCGCGACGATCACCGGACTGAAGGAAGTGTTTTCCGATCCGCTTTTGACCGGCGAATTGCCGGGCGATCAGGAACTGGTGGAGATTGGCGAGGCGGCCCCCAACGCAGCTGTGGGTATAATGAAGCTTTATCGCGCCTATCGCGAACAGCAGCAGCGCCTGTCCGATCTCTCGCAATTGCTGTCGCATGAGGGGAGCGCTGCGCAGCTTTCCGCCACGCGCCTGCCGCTGGATGAAGTGCGCGATGTGATGGCGCGACGGCCCAATCATTATCCGCGTATCGAGGAAGAGGCGGAAAGTTTTTTCGCGTTGTTGAAGCCGGATGGCGATCTGTCGGCAGCTTTGAAGGATTGGCTGCGGCGTGAGCATGGCATCACGGTGCGCACATTGCCTGTCGCTACCATGCCCAATTGGCGCAGGCGCTATGACCGCCATTCGCAACGCCTGTTCATTTCGGAGCGTCTGTCGCCTTTCGATCAGTTGCAGGAAATCGCCATGGAGGCGGCGCTGATCCGTATGCAGGTGGTGATCGGCGCAGAGACCGAAGGGCTGAAACTGTCTTCCGGTGAAGCAAAGCGCATCGCCCGGTTCGAGCTGGCGCGCTATGCCGCGCAGGCGCTGATGATGCCCTATCGCCAGTTTCGCGATGCTAGCGTGCGGATGCGCTATGATGTCGATGCGCTGCGCTCGCGATTTGGCGTTTCGTTCCAGCAGGCGGCGAGCCGGCTGACGACCTTGCAGCGGCAGGGGGCGAGCGCGCTGCCCTTCTTCGTGATGGAAATCGACCATGCCGGCAATCGGCTGCGCGTTGCAGGCGCCGAGGGGTTTCCGGCGCGGTTTGGCGGCCAGTGCCCCAAACTGCCGGTCTATGCGGCTTTTGCGCAGGCGGGGCAGGTGCTGGTCGAACCGGCGGAACTGCCAGACGGGACGGCATTCCTGACCATTGCCCGTACGCTCGAAGGGCCGCAAGGCGCATTTAATGAGCGCCCGCGCCGCACCGCGATCCTGCTTGGCTGCGCGCTCGATGCGGGGGAGGAAACCGTTTACGGCGGAGCTATCGCCAAGGCTGGCAATACAGGGATCGGCCCCGCCTGCCGTTTGTGCGAGCGGCAAGGCTGCGTGACCCGCGCCGAGCCGCCGCTGACGCGTCCGCTGGGGCTGGACGAGATGGTGGCGGGGCTTTCGGCATTCGACTTTCAGTGACCATAAAAACACGAGTGCATTTTTTATGTTCGTGATGGCCGCAGGCGGTTGACGAAACCGGTGCAATCTAAAAAAGTGCAATCAAGGAATAGTATATCCAAACCTGTACCTGCACCGGAAATGAGCGTGTAGAATGGAGCAAAAAATGGGGATCAAATCCTTCCTTCTGGCCACAACCGTCGTGACGAGCGTTGTCGCCGCCGCCACATTCTCCGCCAGCGCGCAGGAGCGGGTGGTCAATATCTATAACTGGTCGGATTATATCGACGATTCCATCCTGAAGGATTTCACCAAGGAAACCGGAATCAAGGTCGTCTACGACGTCTATGATTCCAACGAAATCCTCGAAACCAAGCTTCTGGCTGGTGGCAGCGGTTACGATCTCGTTGTCCCGTCGGGCGAATTCCTGGGTCGTCAGATTCCAGCTGGCGTGTTCCTGAAGCTCGACAAGGACAAGCTGCCGAACCTCAAGAACATGTGGGATGAAATCTCCACCCGCGCTGCCACCTACGATCCGGGCAACGAATACTCGGTCAATTATATGTGGGGCACGACCGGCATCGGCTACAACAAGGCCAAGATCAAGGAAGCGCTCGGCACGGATACCATCGATTCTTGGGATGTGCTGTTTGACCCCGAAAAGTCGGCCAAGCTGAAGGATTGCGGCATTTATCTGCTGGATTCCGCCAGCGAAATGCTGCGTCCGGCCCTGAATTATCTCGGTCTCGATCCGAATTCGCCGTCGCCGGACGATCTGCAGAAGGCGCAGGACCTTTATCTGAAGATCCGTCCGAATATCCGCAAGTTCCATTCGTCGGAATATATCAATGCGCTGGCCAATGGCGATATCTGCATGGCGATTGGCTATTCGGGCGATATTTTCCAGGCGCGTGACCGCGCCGAGAAGGCCAATCAGGGCGTCGAGATCGGTTACTCGATCCCGAAGGAAGGCGCTTTGATGTGGTTCGACCAGATGGCGATCCCGGCTGACGCCAAGCACGTGCCGGAAGCGCTGGAATTCATGAATTACATCATGCGTCCGGAAGTGGCGGCCAAGGCTTCGAACTATGTGTTTTACGCCAACGGCAACAAGGCGTCGCAGGAATTCATCGACAAGGAAATCCTTGAAGATCCGGCGATTTATCCGACGGACGACGTCATGAAGAAGCTGTTCGTGCCGACGCCTTACGACACCAAGACCCAGCGCGTCGTTACCCGTGCCTGGACCAAGATCGTCACAGGCCAGTAATAATCGAACGCTAGAGCATTTCCAGCAAAAGTGCGTAGCGGTTTTGCGTAGGATAATGCGTAAAAATAAATAGATAGAGCGGTTGCCCGATTCCGTTTTAACCGGAGCCGCTCTAAGTCGGGGTGTGATCCCGGAATGCCCTTGGGCATGACATTGTGAAGAGCGGCTCACTGTTGGACAGAGAGCCGCTCTACGTCTTGTAAAACCTGACGAAACATCGGGCACGGCTAGATCGATAGGGGAACGGAATGGAATCTTTTGGCAGCTTTCGCCGCAAATTTGCACCCTGGAACGATCTGGCGGCCAAGCCCTATATTTCTTTCGAGAATGTGACAAAAATCTTCGGCGATTTCACTGCCGTCGATGATCTGTCGCTGAATGTTTTCAATCGCGAATTCTTTGCGCTGTTGGGTGCTTCCGGCTGCGGCAAGACCACGCTGATGCGCATGCTGGCAGGCTTTGAGGAGCCGACATCGGGTCGCATCACGCTGGACGGTCAGGACATGCGCGGCATTCCGCCTTATAAACGCCCGGTCAACATGATGTTCCAGTCCTATGCGCTGTTTCCGCATATGACGGTGGAGAACAATATCGCCTTCGGCCTCAAGCAGGACGGCATGGCGAAATCTGAAATCGATGCGCGCGTTGCCGAAATGCTCAAGCTGGTGAAGCTGGAGCAATATGGCAAGCGCAAGCCGCATCAACTGTCGGGCGGCCAGCGCCAGCGCGTCGCGCTCGCCCGCTCCGTCGCCAAGCGCCCCAAGGTGCTGCTGCTCGACGAGCCGCTTGGCGCGCTCGACAAGAAGCTGCGCGAGGAAACCCAGTTCGAACTGATGGATTTGCAGGTCAAGCTCGGCATGACCTTCATGGTCGTGACCCACGATCAGGAAGAAGCCATGACCATGTCCGACCGTATCGCGGTCATGGACAAGGGCCGCATCAAGCAGGTGGCGACGCCAGCGGAAGTCTATGAAGCGCCGCGTTCCAAATTCGTGGCCGACTTCATCGGCAATGTGAATATCATCGAAGGTGAAGTCGTGAAGGCCGCCAATGGCGAGGCGGAAATCGCCACCGAAAAATTCGGCTTCCATATCCAGACCGAAACCCGCGAGGAGCTCAATCCCGGCCAGAAGGTCTGGTATGCGGTGCGCCCGGAAAAGACCCGCATCTCGCGCAGCAAGCCGGAAGAGGCTGCGGTCAACGCCGTCGAGGGCGAGCTTTGGGATATCGCCTATTTCGGCGACATGACGGTTTTCCACGTCCGCCTCGACAATGGCCGCACCATCAAGGCCGCGAGCCTCAACGCGGTCCGCAAGACGGAAAATCCGCTGACCTATGACGAGCGCGTCTGGGTCTCTTTCGATACCGATGCCGGTCTGGTGCTGACCGCCTGAGGAGGGCAAGACCATGCAGAAGCTGATCGCTTCCATTGCCAGCCGCCTCGTCATCACGGTGCCCTATTTCTGGCTGCTGGTTTTCTTTCTCGTCCCGTTCTTCATCGTCTTTAAGATTTCCCTGTCGGAAGTCGCGATGGCGATCCCGGCCTATATGCCGACTTTCGATCTGACGCAGGGCTTTGCGGCGAACTGGGAGAAGATCAAGCAACTCTCCTTCGATAACTATTTCTGGCTGCTCGACGATCCGCTTTACTACAAGGCCTATCTGTCGAGCGTCCGCATCGCAGCCATTTCGACCTTCCTCACGCTGCTTTTGGCCTATCCGATGGCCTATGGCATTGCGCGCGCGCCGACGACGATCCGCCCGACGTTGCTGATGCTGGTGATCCTGCCGTTCTGGACCTCGTTCCTGATCCGCGTCTATGCGTGGATCGGGATTCTGAAGCCGGAAGGTTTGCTGAACCAGTTCCTGATGTGGCTCAACGTGATCGATACGCCGCTCAACATTTTGAACACAGATACGGCGGTCTTTATCGGCATCGTCTATTCCTATCTGCCCTTCATGGTGCTGCCGATCTATTCGTCACTCGAAAAGATGGATTATTCGCTGATCGAAGCGGCGCAGGACCTGGGCTGCACGCCGTTTGCCGCCTTCTGGAAAATCACTTTTCCGCTGTCGCTGGCCGGTGTTCTGGCGGGCTGCTTCCTTGTCTTCATCCCGGCTGTCGGCGAGTTCGTGATCCCCGATCTTCTGGGCGGATCGCAGACCTTGATGATCGGCAAGACGATCTGGAGCGAGTTCTTCTCCAATCGCGACTGGCCAGTGTCGTCCGCTGTGGCGGTGGTATTGTTGATCCTGCTGATCGTGCCGATTGTGATCTTCCAGCAGGTGCAGGCGCGCCAGCAGGAAAAGGGGAAATAAGCGATGAACAACAACTGGTCCCGTTTCAATATCGCATCGGTGGTTGTCGGCTTCGCCTTCCTCTATCTGCCCATCGTGCTGCTGGTCATCTATTCCTTCAACGAATCCCGGCTGGTGACCGTCTGGGCAGGCTTCTCGACCAAGTGGTATGGGGAACTGTTCCGCAATCAGGCGCTGATGGATGCGGCATGGGTGACGATCCGCGTCGCCTTCCTGTCGGCAACGATTGCAACCGTGCTGGGCACGCTCGCGGCACTGGCGCTGACGCGCTATACCCGCTTTCGCGGTCGCATCCTGTTTTCCGGCATGGTCTATGCGCCGCTGGTCATGCCAGATGTCATCACTGGTCTGTCGCTTCTGCTGCTTTTCGTGGCGATGAATTTCGACCGCGGTTTCTGGACGGTCACGCTGGCGCATATCACATTTGCCATGTGTTTCGTCGCCGTCGTGGTGCAGTCGCGTCTGGTGAGCTTTGACCGTTCGCTGGAGGAAGCGGCGATGGATCTTGGTGCGCCGCCAGTTACAACCTTCATGAAGGTCACCCTGCCGGTGATCCTGCCTGCGGTGGTGTCCGGCTGGATGCTGGCTTTCACGCTGTCGCTCGACGATCTGGTGATCGCAAGCTTCACGTCAGGGCCGGGCGCAACCACCCTGCCAATGAAGATTTACAGCCAGGTGCGCCTTGGCGTGACCCCGGAAATCAACGCGATCTGCACCATCCTGATTGGGCTGGTGACCACAGGTGTCATCGTCGCATCCATCGTCAACAAGCGCCGCGAAGTGCAGCGCCGCCGCGATGAGCAGGCGGCATTCCGTATGTCTTAAAAAAGGGGAAGGGGCTTTATTGCCCCGATGCGCCCGATCCCGCCGATCCCATTGAGGACGGGGAAATGAAAGGCCGGTCCCAGGAACCGCCGACAAAGAAATGCAGCGGCGGCTTGGCGGGCGTGGCGTTTTCAGCTGGCGCGGGCGCTGGCTGGCCTTCCGTTCCTGCCTGCGGTTGCTGTTGCGGCGTTTCCGGCTGGCTGTTGGGGAAGATGACTTCGCCGCTCAGCGCAAGACTGCGATCCACGAAAGGCACGATGCCCGCCAGATTGAGCGTGCCATCGGATGTGTCGAGGCGCGCGCTTTCCAGCGATGCCACGCCTTCGGAAAGATTGGCCTTGAGGTCGAGCCGGTTGAAGGCCAGCGCAACATTATCTTTCCGTTCCAGCGCGAAGAAGCGCTCGCTCTCTGCCTTGGTCAGAAAATCCTGAACGGCAAATCCCTGCATCTGACCGTTGTTCAACTGCACGGATACATTGCCCTGCGCGCCGGAAAGCAGGCTGGACCAGCGATTGACCGGCCCCTTCATGAACAGCGAAACATTGCCCTTGCCGCTGATGAACGGCTTTTCGAAACCAAGCGCCGTGAGAAACTGCGTGCTTTCAATATCGCTGGCGTTGAACCGCAATTCGCCCGTGGCGCTCTTGAGATCGCGCACGATCTGCACATTCGTCTGCAAGGTGCCATTGAACGCTTTGGCGTCGCCAATGTCGAAAATTGCGCGGCCACCGCGAATCTGGATCGCCGCCGCAACACCCGTCAGCGCCACAGGGCCTGCCGTAGCATTCTGGGCGGAAAGGCGCAGGTCGAATTCGGAGCGGTCGAAGAAGCTGGTATTGATGGTGTCGACATTGCCGCGATCATTCGGCGCGCGCGCGGTTGTATCCGGCAAGGGCACGAAAGCGGCAAAAAGGCTGCGCAGGTCCAGCTTGTCGAAGGCGAGCGTGCCCGTGACGGCGGGCTGTTCCTGTTCAAGGCCGATCTCGATCACGCCTTTGGCGAGGCTGTCACCGGCGGTCATGTTCACATCGGCAAATTTCCAGCGCTTTGGCGTGGCGGTGATGGTGGATTCCAGCGAGAAAGCCCCGACTTCCGAGCTGCCGGCAATCGGCGGCAGGCTCAGCCACCGCACCGCGCCGCTCAAGGACGGCGTCTTGGCGCTGAGGTCCCCTTCGAAGAAGCGGTCTTCCGAAATAATGGCCTTGCCCTGAAAGGTCAGGCTCAGCGGATTGGCCGTGAGGCTCGCCGTTACGTCGGACGTGCCGCCTGCCAGAAGCGGCAAAGCCTGCGCTGCCGTGATACTGAATTGCGATTCTTCGTTGCGCCATTTGCCGCTGCCGCGCAAGGTCGCTGCGCTCGACGTCTGGGGCCATTCCAGCGTCATGTTCACATTGGTCAGTTGGTCGTCTTTCGCGGTGTCTGCGCCGTTTTCGGCACGCGGAAACGAAACCGTGCCGTCGCGCACCACCACACGGCCAAAAGGCTGCGATGCCTGTTCGGTGGCCTGCGTGTCGTTGTTCGTGCCGCGCTGTTGCAAGGCGCGCTGGGCGCGGATGGCCGTGCCAAGCCGACCGTTGGAATTGGCAATGGCATCGAGCAAGGCAGGGAAATTGGAAACCGGCCCATCAAGATTGACATGCGGGCGCACGATCTGCGTTTCCGAAAAGGAAATATGTCCCATGATCGCATCGAGCGGCGACAGTTCCACATCGATGCGGGCGGCGCTCATGAAGGGTTTCTGGCCCTGATCCGTCATCTTGCTCAAGGTGACGCCGTTCAGCGAGGCGCGCAGCATGGGGAAGACTTTGAGGCGCGGGGCTTCGCGCAATTCCACGCTATAGCCGGTCCAGGCGCTGATTTCCTGCGCCACACGCACGCGGATTGCGTCGGTCGAGACGATGAAAGGCACCACGGCCAGCAAGGTCGCTGCAGCCGCGGCACAAAGAATGACGAGCGCGATGACAAGGCGTGCGAATTTAGGCCAGCGCATCAACCATCCGATCCCTAATTCCCCTTACTATCGTTTAAACGAGCGAAATCACAAAGCAAAGCCGCCTTCGCAGATTCGGTTTAGAACGGTTCTTCCTTCAAGGGAATCGCTCAAATTGTTTTCGCGCAGTTCCTGACGCAAAACCGTGTCACAATTTTGCTGGCAACGCGCTATGGTTAATCAATTGTGTGCTGAAATTTAACCCTGATTTTACAGTGGCTACCAATGCGTAAATTTGGAACGGTGAGATTAATTTCGCATTAACTGGGATTATGCGAGAAAGCGTTAACACAACGGGTAATGATCGAGCCGCCGTTTCCGGCATCCTCTTGCAAGTTGCTATTGTGTCTTTGTCTCTGAGTTTCTCGTAGCGCCGGTTTTATCCGGCGCTTTTTTTTGGTCTGGTTATGCTGAGACTGATTAGTCAGCCAGAACCCTTGTTGGCGGGAAAAGGATTTCCACAACAGTGCCGCGTCCAGGCGTCGAGTCGATAGCGAACTGGGCGCGGTTGGCTTCGACCATCGCCTTGGTGAGCGGCAGGCCAAGGCCGGTGCCCTCATTGCGCCAGTCGCGCGACTGCTCGCTTTGGCGGCGCTGCGAAGCGTTCACCTGACGGAACGGCTTCAATGCCTGTTCGACTTCAGACTTGGTCATGCCGATACCGGTGTCGCGCACCCGCATGGCCACGTCGCCATTCATCTCATAGCTGGTCGAAACGATCACCTGACCACCGGGCGCGGTAAACCGCACCGCATTGGACAGGAGATTGAGCGCCACCTGCTTGATCGAACGCGCATCGGCGACGATGTCGGGTAGATTGGACTGGAAACTGGAGCGGATGATGATGCGCTCGCGGTTCGCCTGCGGCTGCATCAGCGCAATCGCCTCGGCAATCGCATCGTTGAGCGACACCGCTTCAAACTGCATTTCCAGCGCACCGGCTTCGATCTTGGAAATATCCAGCAGGTCGTTGACGAGCGCCAGCACATGATTGCCCGAGCGGTTGATATCCCGCAGGTAATCGCGATAGCGGTCATTGCCGATGGGGCCGAATTTCTCGTCGGCCATCAGTTCGGAAAAACCGATAATGGCGTTGAGCGGCGTGCGGATTTCATGGCTGATGCGCGCCAGAAAATCGGTCTTCTGGTTGGAGGCGCGTTCGGCCTCCTTGCGCGCATTGGTTAGTTCTTCCTCGGTGCGCTTCCACTGCGTGATATCGCGCAGCACGGCGCAGAAACCACGCTTTTGAGGCAGCTTGCCGATGGTCATGAAGAGCGGGATGAAACCGCCCTTGGCTTCACGACCGATCACTTCGCGTCCGTCATTGAGCACGCTCAGCACGCCATTGCCCGAAAGTCCGCTCAGATAATCCATCGCGGCGCGCTGGCTTTCAATGGCGAACAGCATAGAGAAGAACTTGCCTTCCGTCTCGTCGCGGTCATAGCCGAAAAGTGCGGATGCCGAATGGTTCATCGAACGGATGCGCCCTTCCGGGTCGATCAGCACCACGCCGTCGGTTGCCGTGTCGAGGATGGTTTTCAACTCATCCACATGGGCTTCCAGCGCCTGCTTTTCTTCGTCGTCCGTGACGGATTGCGGCACGGTTGCCTCGACAGGTGCTGGCGCGGCTGGGGTTTCTGCAACCGGCATGAGGCTCAGCAACAGGGCGCGACCGTCTTGCCAAGCAATCGCATTGAGATGCGCATCGACGGGCTGTTCGCTGCCATCGGCACGGCGCAACACCATGCCCTGGCGGGGCGCATTGTCGTCGCTCTCGCTGTTGAACAGCGCTTCCACGCCGCCCGCATGGCGAATGTCCTCAATGGCGTCATAGCCGGTCAGGTCGAGCAGCGCCTGATTGACATAATGCACTTCATCGCCGGAATGAATGATGACCGGAACCGGCAGATTGGCCAAAAGGGCTGTCTCGTCGATGGCCACCGTTTCATGCGCGGCATGATCCGCCTGCGGCTCTTCGACCTGTGCAAGGGGGATATCTGCAACCGGTGGAACCGGCGTCGTTTCCGCCGCCACGTCTTGCGTCTCAACGGCAGGCGCCTCGCTCTGTGTGCTGGAAAGTCCCTGTTTGCGCAGGCGATCGGCGATTTCGCGGAACGCATTGCGCTCGGTCTTGGTCAGCCCGCCTTCGGGACGCTGTTCGCGTTCCCTGACTTTCAGGAGCTTCGCCTGATCGGCGGCCACCTTTTCCTGTGCAGCCGCATTCAGAAGGTTGATCACCTTGTCGGAATCGCGACGACCGGCTGTCGGCGCAATATTGAGCGGCGGCTTCGGCAGAATATCACCGGGATGATCGTCATTGGCGATTTCTTCGGTCAGCGCCAGCACGTCGTCATCGGGAGCATCGGCGTTGATGGCATCCTGAATTTCCGGTTTGCGCTTTTGCGGAATGCCTCCGGCCAGAGCGAGGCCGATTTCTTCCGGGTCTTCCACCGCTTCGTCAGGCCGCACGAGACCAAAACCGCGAAAACCGATGAACACGCGATCACGGGAATAGACCGGTAAAGCGGCCAGTTCCACCGGCACGCGCAGATTGGTGCCTTCGACCGGCCACATCAGCCGCTTGCCCGACCAGGTGTCGCGTTTGTTGAGCAGCGAAGCAATGCTGCCATCATGATCGAAGCCGAACACATTGGCGACATCGCTGAAACGGCGTCCGGTGACATCAGCCGCGTTGGGGCCGACGGTTATGCCGAACTCCGGCGAAATTTCGCTGAACACAGCGTCGGCGCTGGTTTTCCAGATGAAGCGGGCAGGCGGCGCATCCCGGTCGAACTGGAAGCCCTGTGGCTTTGGCGTTTCGACTGCGGGTTCGGCGACCGGCTCTTCCCGAAGGGTTGTTTCCTGTTCAGGGAGCATCTCTTCAAGAATTTCTTCCGCGCCTTCAGGCTGCTGGGCAGCTGGCTTCGCCACGGCCTGCGCCGGGGCTTCAGCAACGATGCACAGAAGATGCAGAGCGGGTGCGTCGATCAGCCGGGCAATGGCGCCCGGAACCGACTGGCGGCCAGCGCGGATGCGGCGCTTGACGATGCGGTCAGCCGCATCGGCTACTTCCACGACCAGATCTTCAAGCGTTCCGGCGGAAATATCGAGCGCGGCGAAGCGCGGGCTTGCGGCAATGACCTTGCAGTCGGCATCGATCAGCGCGACATGGGTGTCGTCATCGCTCAGACCGGCAATGATGTCTTCCGCGTCGCTCGATGTGCCGCTGGTGGTCATCGCAAGACCGGCCACGCCATCGGGCAGGACAATATGGGATATCCAGAGACGCGTCAGTTCCGAACGCAGGCCACCGCCAAGACGCACGGACACGGAGCGGGGTTCAGCGCTGTTATCGTCGCTGGCGGCTGCAATCTGCCGGCGTGTTGAGACGGGCAGATCAATGGCGCTGCCGATCATATCCTCGATACGGTCAAAGCCGAACAGCCGGGCTCCGGCACCGTTCACCCAAAGCACAGCCGACAGGTCGCGCGTCAGCACGATCTGCGCATCGCCCTTGGCAAAGCCCTCGCGGATAGTATCCAGCGCGGCAATATCGATGAATGGGTATGATCCAGACATACCGGTCCTTATCTGTTCTTTCGACCGCCCCGTCGTAGCCATTAACCGCCTGTTAATAAGCTCACTGAGGCCGCGGGTCCATATTTCCATACGGTATGAGCCCGATTTTCTGTTTCATTAGTTAATGCCGGAAAGGCAATTTTACAGGTTGCGGTCAATAATCCGGTTGTTCACAGCCAGCCAGCCGCGATGGTTACCAGTCTGTCTAGATTATCGGTGGCATTGGACATTGAATCCGACAATTGGGAATTTCTGAAAAAAGAGCGCTATAATCGCTTGCAATATGGATCGATTCTCCGTATGTGACCCCCTGTCGGCGGCGCTGAGGCGCTTATCCCGGCAAAGGTACGCGGTCGTAGCTCAGTTGGTTAGAGCGCAGGATTGTGGCTCCTGAGGTCGTTGGTTCAACTCCAACCGACCGTACCATTACTTTCAGCCACTTAACAAAAATTGTGTAACAATATCAACCGCTTAGGCGGATTTTTTATTGTTGGTTCGATCTTAAACGTACCGTTTTGTGATACAAACTGTGCTACAAAATGCGCTACAATGTGTGTCACACTATGTTATCATGCCTATATGGCTGGCTATCGTATCAAAACTGATCCACACCGATATCTGAAAAACCGCGACGGCGTTTATCAGTATGTTCGCCGCGTTCCCACGTCTGTTGCAGACAAGGATAGTCGCGCTCCCATCATCCGCATAAGCCTGAAAACAAACGATCTCGCTCGGGCTATGACGAAGCGCAACGAATACGAATCTGCTGACGACGCGTTATGGGCGATGCTGAAGGCTGGGGCTGATGGCGATAAGGCAAGGGCGCTTTATGATGCCGCCATTAAGCGCGCAGAAGCCATCGGAATATCATATGTGCCAGCCGATAGGCTGCTTTCTTTTACGGATGACGCGCTAGCGGCTCGGCTAAACCACGTAACTGGCAATCCGGTAGAAGATGCGGCGATGGTGGGCGCGGCAAGCACCCCGTCAGTGTCTGTGACGCAAGCCTTGAAAATCTATTTTGATGAGATAACTCCCGACGAATTGACGGGTAAGAGCGAAATTCAGAAAAAGCGTTGGCGTGCGCATAAGCAGCGGGCGATCGATCATTTTGTGAAGATTGTTTCAGATAAGGCTATCGCGGAC
>NZ_JABXGB010000027.1:0-73816 GCF_022627935.1 Ochrobactrum sp. C6C9
GCCAACGCACAGGCTGCAATGGAAGCGTCGGGCGGACGACCGGAATTTCTCTTTCCGTTCTATCTGTTCCTTCTCTGTCTGTTCTTTGCGTACATCTATCCAATCGCACTTCTGACAAGGAAACTGGAGAAAAGATATGCTGCATAATGAGATTATCGATGCACCCCCTCTGGTTTCTCTAAAGGATGTGCACAAGGCGTATGGCGATCTGGAAGTTATTAAAGGGATAAGTCTTGATGTTCGCAAGGGCGAGGTGATCTGCATCATCGGTCCGTCGGGTTCGGGCAAATCGACTCTCATACGTTGTATCAATGGCCTAAGCCCAGTGCAGAAGGGCTCGATAATCGTCGCCGGGCAGGAGGTGAACGATCCCAAGCTCGACAAGCTCGCATTGAGGCGAAAGGTGGGAATAGTCTTTCAGCAGTACAATCTGTTTCCGCATAAGACGGTTTTGCAGAACGTCATGATGGCGCCGATCAAGGTCCTGCGTGAACCAAAACAGGAAGTTGAGGAACGGGCGCGTGCTCTGATTGCAAAAGTCAAACTTACTGGTAAGGAAAACCAGTATCCCGGCCAGCTGTCAGGTGGTCAGCAGCAGCGCGTTGCCATCGCGCGAAGCCTGGCCATGCGTCCTGACGTTATGCTTTTCGATGAAGTTACCGCAGCGCTCGATCCTGAAACCGTCAAGGAAGTATTGGCGACGATAAAGGAACTCGCGTCCGACGGGATGACCTGCATTCTGGTTACTCATGAAATGGGCTTCGCACGCGAAGTGGCCGACCACATCTACTTCACGGATCGAGGTGTGATCGTCGAGCATGCTCCACCGAAAGAATTCTTTACCTCAGCCAAGGATCCTCGGACCCAACAGTTCTTAAGTCAGATATTCTAGCCGAATTACGACACGACAATCATCAGTAGCATCAGGAACATGCCAGGCCGAGCGCCAGGTATGAACGGGTTTCTATAAACCAAAAGGAAAAGCTATGTACCAGCAAGCCACCAACGGTGTCAAAAATGACCCACTGCTGCAGCCGCTGAAAATCAAGCATCTTGAACTTCGCAATCGCATCATGAGCACCAGCCACGCGTGTGGTTTGGAGATCAGCGGGCTACCGCTTGAAGCCTATCAGCGGTATCATGAAGAAAAGGCCAAGGGTGGAATAGCCCTGTCGATGTTCGGTGGATCCTCCAATATCGATATCGACTCCCCGAATGTCTTTCGGCAACTGAATGTTGGAACAGATGACATCATCCCACATTTTCAGCAGTTTGCCGAGCGTATGCATCGCCACGGCGCTGCACTCATGTGTCAGATAACCCATCTCGGTCGACGCGGCGAAAGTTATGGTGGCGATAGGCTGGCGATGATTGCACCGTCCCCTCTCCGGGAGACGCTTCATCGCAACATCCCCAGAGAGATGGACGACCATGATATTAATCGCGTTGTGAAGGCATTTGCCGCTGCGGCGGTACGATGCAAGGAGGGAGGGCTGGATGGCATCGAGACGCATGCCGGCGGTCACATGATCGGGCAGTTCCTGTCACCGATTTCCAATCGCAGAACTGATCGCTTTGGCGGTTCGCTCGAAAACCGAATGCGGTTTCCGCTGATGGTGCATGAGGCAATCAGAAAGGCCGTCGGTGATGATTTTGTCGTTGGTATCCGCATGGCAGTGGATGAGGGGCCCGATGGCGGCATGGGTTTTGAGGAATCTCTGAAAGTTGCGCAAGCACTTCGCGATATTGGCGGCATTGATTTTTTCAATGCGATTTATGGCATGATGGACACGACCCGTGGTCTGGCTGAGGACGCTATGCCAGGAATGGGATCGCCACTTGCGCCCTGGGTCGAGCCGGTCGGACGCTTCCGGCAGGAGCTCGATATTCCGGTATTTCATGCCGCACGTATTTCCGACGCTGCTTCCGCCCGATACGCTATCCGTGAAGGCAAAATGGATATGTCGGGCATGACCAGAGCGCAGATCGCTGATCCATACCTTGCAAGTAAAATAGCATCGGGACGGGAAAACGAAATCCGGCCATGCGTAGGTGCTACACATTGCCAGTCGCCGCATCGTCCTGCGTGCCTCCATAATCCGGCAACGGGCAGAGAAACGGTCCTGCCTCAGGTCTTTACAAAAACCGACAGCGGCAAACGTAGGGTCATCGTGGTCGGCGGAGGGCCCGCAGGCCTTGAGGCAGCCAGAATATGTGCGGAACGGGGTCATGAGGTTTCGTTGTTTGAAGCGGCACCCGATTTCGGCGGTCAGCTTCTTCTTGGCGCGAAGGGATCGTGGCGCGGTGACCTCATCGGTATCGTCGAGTGGCGGGTGGCTGAACTCAATCGTCTTGGTGTGTCGCTACAAACGAATGCCTATCTTGATGAAAATGAAATCCTGGCACTGAATCCAGATGTCGTCTTGCTAGCAACGGGCGGCATGCCGCAAATTGATCTTCTGCATGGCGGTGATCTATGCGTTTCTACCTGGGATATCCTGGCTGGTCAGTCCAGACTATCAGGTGAAGTTCTTGTCGTTGATGGTACCGGACGACATCCAGCCCCCTTGGCGGTCGAGAAGGCCGTTGGTGCAGGAGCCAGGGTACAATTCGTAACGATTGATGCCCAAATCTGTGAAGAACTGACTTATGCCGAACGGGTACGCTGGAAAAAACTATTTTTGAAATTCGGCCTGTATCCCAAAACTGAAACACGTTTGACGGCAGTCGACCGCCAGGACAACCGCCTGATCGCAACTCTTGTGAACGACATTACCCGGGAAACAGAAACAGTTGTGGTCGATCATGTTGTTGTGGAGCAGGGGAGTATTCCGTCCAACGAAGTTTTTGAAGCGCTTCGATCCAGTTCTTCAAACGACGGTGTGACCGACCTGCAGGCCATGGTTGATGCCAGACCGCAGCCCAACCACGAAAGACCTGGATTTGAACTTCACAGAATAGGAGATGCTCTGGCCAGCAGAAACATTCACTCCGCGATGTTGGATGCAATTAGAATATGCAGCTCGCTTTGAAAACTTTGGGAGCACACTCAGCGTCCGAATTTATCCAGCAGCTGATACCATGCGGCTACTGTACGGACAGCCGGCGCTCTCATAGAGAAAAATGGGATGTCTTCCGGTTTCTGGCGCCGCATCAGCGCCAGATCGGGCTTTTGGCCTTGCAAAAGATCAATCACGTAGCGTCCGAGAAGACTCGACATCGCGATTCCTGTTCCATTGTAGCCAAGCGAGAACCCGATATCCTTGTCGATCAACCCAATCTGCGGAAGACTGTTCATCGTCATAGCGACAAGCCCCGACCATTCATTGGCGATCCTGCAGTCTTTCAGCTGCGGGAAGATTTCAAACATTGCTCTCTCAAGGGTCGCGTAGGCGGCTGCCGAGTCATTTCTGCCAAATGCGCCCCTGCCGCCGAAAAGCAAGCAGTCCCCGCCTCGTCGAAACCAACGCATCATTCTCCGCGTCTCGCTGTAGCTCCGATTCTTGCAAAGAATTTCATCAAAAACAGAACTGGGCAACGCTTCCGTCGAGATGATCGCACTCCGGAACGGTATGATCGTCTTACGCACATTGCTGGTAGCGGTCGTGATGTCGGAATAGGCATTCGTTGCGATCAGAATCTGTTTGCAACTGATCGATCCGGTTTTGGTACAAACGAGTTTTGTCGAACCGTGTTTCACAATGCGAAGAGCGGGACTATTCTCATAAATGAGGCCTCCGGCCAGAAGCACGGCATTGGCCAAACCCCGACAGTAACAAAGAGGATGAATGGTGCCAGCGTGAGAGTTCAAAACTCCTCCGTAAAAGCGCGTACTTCCGGTCTCTGTCGCAACTTCACTAGCTCCAAGCACTGCGATGCTCGTATCGCCGAACATGTCCCTGATCGTCTTCGCTTCTTCCACGAGCGCCGCGAATGCGGTCTCGTTATGCGCACAGCGAATGTTCCCGGTTTTCGTCAGTTTCGCTTCCCGGATCTGAAACCGCTCGACATAGCTTTCAACGCAATCCATCGCTTCGTGACCGAGCACGTTCATGCGTTGAGCGATTTGCCGACCGTGAGTTTGCGCCATGGCGCTTAACGATACACGATACTTCGTCGATACCACGCCGCCGTTTCTTCCAGAGGCGCCGAAGCCGACTTCTTCTGCTTCGAGAACAACTGGTTTCAAACCAAGTTCAATCGCTCTTATGGCTGCAGAAAGGCCGGTATACCCACCTCCGATGATGACGACATCGGCGGAAATGTCGTCCTCCAATGCTTTGCAGTTCAGAGGTGGCGTTGCGGTCTCGCGCCACAAAGATCGAGGCAGATTGAGTTTTCGCATCTGGAAAATACCTGAGTTTACCTACAAGTTATTTTCTCTCGCTTTCGACAGCATCGGCGAGTTCTCGCAAGGTCGAAAAATGGAAATCCGGCACCGTGACTTCTTTGGGAACGGGTGTTCCACCGAAGCCCTTGAGGCCCTTTCGACGCTCGATCCAGCAGACCTTGTACCCGAGCTCCTTAGCGACGCCAATATCGTGATACTGGCTCTGGGCAACATGCAGGATTTCATCTTGCTTGAAACCAAATGCCGATTGGCGCCCAAGATTGTAGGAAAAGAAGCGTGGATCCGGTTTTGGATACTTGGCGTCGTCAGCAGTGACGCTGTCGTGAAACGGGTTGCCGAGTTTGTTCGAATTGGCGCTGAAGCCGACACGATCATAGTTGGTCATCGCAACCAGTCTAAAATGCCTACGCAATCGTCTGAGCGCTTCAGCGGAATCCTCGAATGCGGGAAAATCAAAAAAGTGGCTGTGGAATTTGTCACCTGCGGCGCTGTCGCCGGACAGTCCAAGTTCCTTCGCAGCGTAGAGATAAACGTCGCGCATGACCTCACTTGCGCGGCCAGGAAATTTCTCTCTTGCTTTCAGATAGGGCTGGAAAATCTGATCATCACTCAGCCTCTTCGCGGCCTCTCCGCCTGCGACGCGGAAACCATCCAGAATACCCTTCTCGAAGTCGATGCAGGTTCCGACGATATCAAAAGTCAGAACTTTAAAATTTTCGAAGGCCATGAAAGTTGTCTCTCCTGTTCCGGGCAAAAGCCAGTTGTCGGGCTACAGTGGGATGCTTTTGGTCCTTCTATCAATTCCAATAATAATCACCTCTGGGGTTACATTTTCTAATGTCACATATTCGACGACTCCTTCCCTCGCTCAACGCACTCGTCGCCTTTGAAGCGGCAGTCCGATGCGGAACATTTGCAAACGCGGCACGTGAGCTTGGAGTTACAAGTCCCGCAGTCAGCCGCACCATCGGGCGTCTGGAGCTTCATCTTGGAATGCAGCTTTTCAAGCGTACGCCGACGGGAGCAGAACTAACGGAACATGGAGGTGATCTTTTTGCGGAAGTCTCGAAGAGCTTTTCAAACATTGAACGTGTTTTGGCTGGACTAAGACAAAATGCGCAAACGAAGCGACGTACAGTGCGAATATCAGTCTCGGGGGCTTTCGCTACGCATTGGTTTATGCCGCGGATGAACCAATTCCAGGCGCTGTTTCCTGATGTAGACATTCAGTGGCAACTGATCATTGGGCCGCTCGATTGTCCGGTTAACGACGCCGATATCGCGATGCGGTTCGACCCGAAAGTGGATGACCGGTATCGAATTTTTCCACTTATGCCAGAGTTTCTGTTGCCAGTGCGATCTCCGGTTTTCGATTTCAATTCGACACAGTCCCAATCGGGTTTGCATCAGGTGATTACTCTTAGTGGGTCTCAGTTCAGATGGGCAGATTTGTATTCCGTTGATGCGCTGAAAGAGATAGCCCGTGAACTTCAATTCTCGGATTACAATGTCGTTGTACAGGCCGCGCTGATGGGACAAGGCAACGCAATCGGCTGGTTAAGTGTGGTGTCGACCCTGCTAGCCAACGGCTCGCTTGTTCCATCGCATCCTGTTGTCGTTTCAACAGGCCGACGCTGTGATCTGGTGACTTCGATCAAGCCGGATGAATGGATCATTCGCGATATTTGCGACTGGATTATCGATGAATATCGACGGGATGTGAATGAGATAAATAAGACATATGAAGGGCTGATCGACGAATTCTGAGATTTGCTCCGGTAGCGGCAATCCTGATTTTGCTGTCAAATTGAGCAAAAAATCGCGGCGTGTTTCTATCCAAAGCGCGTATGATGTGATCTTGACTGCCAATCAGGTCAAGCCAAGCAGTTCTTTCTTCCAAACTTTTTTCGCATGTTTTCATCATTAACGATGACGGAATGAAGTAGGGATGCCAAATTCCTCCATGAATTTGTCGTTTCTAACAAGCTTTTGCTTTGCTCCCTAACTCTGATCAGAAGTCCCGCATGGTCTTACCACAACCGCGCTGTCCTGCAATAATTCAAGGCGTAGGAGCGCTGCCTTGCAGATTAGCCGCTTTGATTGGAGAGGAGCGACAATCAAATGCCCGGTCGCGGCGTGGCGCATGACTTCGATCGGCACGCCGTAAATCACCTGCACCCCGCTTGGGCTCCATCACACCGGCGGGTCTTGTTTGGGCAATGAGGAGCGACCACTGTGCAGCGCGAAGATGGAATCGCAGAAGCGCGCTGCCATGACGGTGCGATGCCGTTCAATTCAATGGCTTTCTCCACCTTCGCTCGGTCGGTTTCGCCAAAGCGGTTTCATGTCCGCTTGGAAAATGCTCCGGCGAACATTCTGTCACGGGTATCTCACTAATTCACGATTTTCGTGAGCCTGGGAAAAGCAAATCGACAACCTTGGCAGCCGTCGGTTGCGGTTCATGGTTGGTAAGGCCCGGACGCTCGTGGGCTCCGATGAAGACATAATCTGGCTTTCCGGGCTGCTTGACCATAAAATCGATCCCGATAACGGGGATGCCGATTGTCTTCGCTGCCTGGTGAACAGGAGCAGTCACGCAGTGGGACGTACCGACGCCATCTGTTAAAACGATTTAAACAGGCTGGAGAAGGCCACTCAGATGGAATGTCAGCCGAGAGCGCACCTGTTCCCAGCCGTCAAATTATACCGTTCAAAAGCCCCAGGTCGTCAACAGGGACCTATCACGCACTTTCATCGGAACGAGAGGGCTATCACTGCCATCCAAATGGATGGAGACAGTGGAGCACAAGGCTATGTGAACTAATCTTGCTCGTGGATGATCCAAAACTTCTGCAGATCGGTAGGATTGCTCCACGCGGCGATAGCGTCGGGACGAATAAGGAAAATGTCCCCTGCCGCAAACGTCACGCTTCCTTCGTCAGGGTTGGACAAGGTAACCTCGCCGTTGCGCAGCATCATCAGTTCGGAAAAGGAATAGGTGATAGGATGGCGAGCATAAGGCGTAGTAGCCCAAATCCCCCAGGAAAGTGGATCGTCACTCTGGAATTCGTGACGATGGGTCGTAGGAGCGGGCGTTGTGAGCAGCGTTGCATTGGGCGCGCCACCGGGGACCATGGGATGGTCAAGGTCGAGTTTGGTGAATGACACTGGCGCGGTCCCCTGATGAATCGTGAGGATTACGCAATCGGCCGCCTGTGCCTTCCATGCAAAACTGGACGCGGGTAGGCTCGCGGCCTCACCCTTGGCCAGCACGATTTCGAAACCGTTACTGTCCACGAGCGATAAAGAGCCCTTACGAACCATTACAATAGAGGGGAACAGGCTTTTTGTCCCTTTTCCTTCTCCTGAAAGAACAGCGCGTCCGACGCCGAAGGGTTCAGTAGACTGTCCATTCAAAGTGAGGGCTTGGAAAGCTGCTTCCAAATCCGCGGCGCAAGAGGGCGCAATTCCCAGATTGATTACGTTTTTCAACAAGTTCAGTGCTTTCTGCAGAGGGTTTATTTCGATGCGAATCCAAGACTGTCCTTGACCCAATACCAGCGGATGCCAACATCCATGACGGGTTTGCGGATCGCGTGCCAGGAAAGGCGCGGTATCTGCGTGGTGGGATAAACCATGGGGCGGCCTTCGGCGATGTATTCGGCATACATCTTGCCAAAAGCGGTCGCCATCGCTACGCCTCGGCCGTTATAGCCAAGCATTGCGTGCAAACCTGGAGCGGGATTGTGAAGATGAGGCAGGCCATCCATCGTTAGCGCCACATGACCGGACCAGTGATAGTCGATGCCAATGCCATCCAGTTGCGGAAACAGCCTCACCATTCCGGCCTTCAGCGCTTCCATGAGTGCCTTCTTTTCGTTCATTCCCACGGCGCCGCGTCCGCCAATGAGAAAACGCCCGTCTACTGATTGACGCATATAAAAAGCAATCTTGCGCGTTTCGGAAAGTACCACACCCCCCGGCATGATTTCCCCGCGTTGCTTTTCTGAAAGGGGCTCTGTCGCGATCAGCATGCTTTGCACAGGAAGAATGCTTTGGGCGAGACCCGGCACGAGTTTGTCGGTGTAGGCGTTGGTTGCGACGAGGGCCTCTCTCGCGCGAATTGCTCCACGCGCCGTCCGTGTGACCCAATCGCCGTTTTCGTGCGTGAGAGACGTGACGGACGAATCTTCAAAAATCTGAACGCCGCGTGCCGAAGCGGCCCGCGCCAGCCCTCGGGCATAATCCAGCGGTTGTAAGGCGCCGGCGCGTGGATCACGCCATCCACCGAAATAGCGCTCCGTGCCGGAAAGTCTGGCAATCTGCTCGCGGTCCAATATCTCGACTTCGACGCCTTGCGCCTGCCATTGTCGGGCACGCTTGTGAACGGCAGCGGTTGCAAGCTGAGAATGTGCGGCCTGAATCCATCCGGCGCGAACGGGCGAGCATAGGATAGCGTGTTCGCGCACAAGGCTAAAGACAAGATCGGCTGCGCCGCCTACAAGATCGATCATGCGCTTGCCATGTTCGAGCCCATAGGTCGCAATAAGATCTTCCGGATCGTGCTTCAAGCCGGGGATCACCTGTCCGCCATTACGTCCAGATGCACCGAAGCCGACATGACGCGCCTCAAGGACCACGACCGTCTTGCCACGCTCGGCAAGGAACAATGCGCTTGAAAGACCCGTAAAGCCGCCGCCGATAATAACGACGTCCGCATCGTGTACGCCGTTCAGTTTGGGATGGTTCGGCTTTGCTTCGCCAGCTGCGTTCCACCAGAGCGAGCGCGAGAAGCTCTCAGGACTGCTTGCCATTTTCATCTTTCTCCAGCGTTTTTTGGCCTGCCAGGTGATTTCACTCGGGTTTGTTCACCCAGAGAACGAAAGCTTCCGCTTCACTATTATTGAAGAATCTGTGGCGGGTCGTTGAAGGCAGGGCAAATCCGTCACCTGCCGAAAGCAGATATTGAGCATCTTCAATCTGCAACGTGAAACTGCCCGAAATGACGTACCCCAGCTCCTCGCCGGAATGGGTATAGCACTCCTCACCAGAACTCCCGCCCGGAACGATCCGCACCGCGAAGGATTTCATGGTTTCAATGAGTTCTGGCGAGGCGCGATGCTTGATGACACCGCCGCCGTTCAACACTTCGGGCTGTTCGCCCGCCCGCAACACATAGGGATTGGCGCGCGCGGCTGCTGCGAACCCCTGCGGGTCAATGAGCTGCGCCGGACTCATGGAGAGCACATCGGCAATCGTGTAAAGGGTGCGCACAGTTGGCGACACCAGGCCGCGTTCAATCTGAGACAGCGCCCCTGTCGACAGGCCAGACACTTCCGACAGATAGCCAAGAGTGAGGCCCAGTGCCTGCCTGCGCGTACGGATACGTACTCCGATATCCCCCGCATCGTTCGGTGTGGGTTCGCTGATAGGGGCGATCCGCGATATCTCTGCCTTGTTCACTTTTGGCATCTTTTAATGGCTCTCGCTACGAACTTGAATGAATCGGGGTTGATTAGTGTTTAGTATTCTGCTTCATAATCTCCAGGGATTCAATAAACTAAAAAGAAAATCCATCCAGAACATGGAGGGGACATGTCAGAAATGGCTCACAAGGATACGCCCTACTGGTGGGAGGCCGCCCCGCCGCGCAGCGTCGGACAGCGTGCCATCGAGCCGGACTGCGATGTAGCCATAGTTGGCGCCGGTTATGCGGGCCTTTGCGCTGCACTTTATCTGGCGAGAGCCGGGCGCAAGGTTCAGGTTTTCGAGCGGGAACAACTCGGCTTCGGAGCTTCCAGTCGCAATGGCGGGTTTACCAGCGGCAATATTCGTCCCGATGACAAAACACTGATCCGCAAATTCGGTATGGAACGGGCGGTAAAGATTGCTTCTGAAGGCCATGAAGCACGCCGCTTCATGATCGATTTCCTGGCAAAGGAAGGTGTTGATGCGGATTTCAGGCTTGTGGGCCGATTCAGCGGAGCGATGACGCGCGCAGAATATGACGCCATGGCTCGAAGCGCCGAAGCTATCCAGCGAGCAACCGGTGTCGAATCCTATGCGGTTCCTTTTAGCGAGGTTCACCAGCATATCGCGACCGACCTCTATGCAGGGGGTAGCGTGCGCATGGATATTGGCGGCCTCCATCCAGCAAAGTTTCATTCAGAACTGGTACGGCTGGCGATTGCTGAAGGGGTATTGATCCACAGCGAATGTCGCGTGGAAGGCATCGATCAAGGAACTGGTAGAAAAACCGTAATAACTGCACGCGGTCGTGCTCGGGCGCGCGATGTCCTTGTTTGTACAAACGGATATACCGATCATTCGGACCGCTGGCTGCGTCAGCGATTGGTGCCGTTGCGTTCGCGAATAATCGCAACCGAGGATCTGGGCGAGGAACGTGTAAGCGAGTTGGTGCCAGGATTGAAAATGCTCACCGACACCCGGGCGATGACCTACTATTTCCGCCCATCACCGGATGGGCGACGCATCTTGTTTGGTGGCCGGGATGTTACGAGCCGCGGCGATCCAGATAGCGCTACGCAACGCAACTATAAAGAAATGTGCAAGATTTTTCCGCAGCTGGAAGGTGTCGGTATTTCGCATAGCTGGTTCGGCTATGTGGCCATGAATCGAGACATGGTTCCACGAATTTTTCAGCGTAGGGCAGTGCATTATGCAACAGGCTTCTGTGGTTCGGGTGTTGTCTGGGCGCCATGGCTCGGCTTCAAGGTCGCACAGAAAATATTAGGCGTTCCCAATAGCGCAAGCAGTTTTGACTTCCGTGCGCCGCAGTTTGTGCCGACCTGGCGTGGAAAAGCCTGGTTCATGCCGCTGGTTTTTGCCAGCCTTGAACGAAAGGATCGCAAGTTGGAAGCAACAGCATCCAATGAACGGGTGTTGAGAAACAGTGCCGGCTTCCAGGGTAGACGCAAGTGAGCAACGCCAACGCTGCCTACAACGGACTTCACTTTAACAAACGCGGGCTCAAAACCGCCGTTACGAGTAACAGGCTTATCGCTGCATTTAGGAAGGAGAATGCCATGCGTCTCAAGAAAATTTTCGGTTTGGCAGCTTTGGCGGTCGTCATATGTGCCGCGACGTCTGCCTTTGCTCAGGAAACAGTCAAAGTAGGTTCTTCACCTACCGGTTTGCCTTTTACCTTTGTGAACACGGAAACTAAGGCTATGGATGGCGTGTTGATCGATGTTGTCAAGGCCATCGAACCAGATATCGGTATCAAGGCGGAATTCGAGGCCGTGCAGTTTTCAGCGCTCGTGCCGTCGCTCACCGCGAACAAGATCGATATGATTGCTTCGGCAATGTTCATCACTGAAGAGCGCGCAAAAGTCGTGGACTTTTCCGATCCGGTCTATGGCTATGGTGAGGGCGTTTTCGTGCCGGTTTCCGATGACACGACTTACAAGACCTATGCGGATCTCAAGGGTAAGACCGTAGGCGTGCAGGTGGGGACCACCTTCGTCGACCTGTTCAAGAAGAGCGGCCTGTTCAGTGAGGTAAAGGTCTACAAAGGCATTCCCGATATCATTGCCGACGTGAATGCCGGGCGCATCGACGCTGGTTTCGGGGATGGACCGATGGCTGCCTATTACCTCTCTCAAGGCCGGTACCCCAAGGTGAAGATGGTCGAGAGTTATGAGGCTTCGGCCGGTGGCGAATTCGGTCTGGCTCTGCGAAAAGGCGACGAACGTATGTCCAAAATCAATGCAGCTATCGCTCGCATCAAGTCGGACGGCACGCTTCAGAAAATTCTTGCGAAATACGGACTGAAATAATTCCGATGTGATCATGGGGATGATCCCCATGATCAAAATTTCAGGTGTGCTCCGCGCGCGTCCAAGCAAAAGCTCTCCACGCTTTTCGGTCTGCGCCCGAAACGGGGCTACCGGCCGTAGCGCCTCATCCCCGTCTGATCGCGCCAGTTAAACAGAGTTAAAGCTAATGCAAAATTTCCTTATGGACATTCGCGAGTTCTTCCCGATCTTGCTGGAAGGCGTGAAATATACACTCCTCGTGACCTTGGGCTCCCTTGTCCTTTCTACCCTTCTGGGGCTTGTCTGGGCGTTGATGCGGGTGTCGGGAATTCGCTGGCTGTCGACCATTGCCGGGGCTATCGTCAATGTAATCCGCGGCATTCCTATCCTGGTGCAGCTGTTCTATATCTACTTCGTTCTACCGGAATTCGGCATTGCGCTTTCCGCTCTTCAGGCCGGTATCATAGGTCTCGGAATTGCCTATTCTGCCTATCAGGCAGAGAATTTCCGTGCCGGCATCGAAGCTATCGACCATGGTCAGACGGAAGCTGCTCAGTCCATCGGTATGGGCTGGTTCATGACGATGCGCCGCGTGATCCTCCCGCAAGCCGTTCGAGTGATCCTCCCGCCTTACGGCAACATCATGGTCATGCTTTTGAAGGACAGCTCGCAGGCATCGGCCATAACGGTTGCCGAACTGACCCTGCAAGGTCAGCTACTCGCTTCTTCGACCTTCAAGAATATGAGTGTCTATACGCTAGTTGCCATGTTCTATCTCTGCCTAAGCTTGCCGCTGATGATGGCTGTCGGGCGTCTTGAAAAGCTCTTTAGTAAAAGAAACGGACATTGATCATGGCGATGATTGAAATAAAGAACGTCACCAAATCCTATGGTCCGCTTCAGGTCTTAAAAGGCATCAGTGCTGAGGTGCAGAAGGGCGAAGTCGTCTGTCTGATTGGCCCTTCCGGCTCTGGAAAGTCGACGATGCTGCGCTGCCTGAACGGGCTCGAAACCTATCAGGGTGGCGACATTTTGATCGTAGGTCAGCGGGTTGACGCGAAGGATCGATCGATCCGCAATCTCCGCACACGTATGGCGATGGTTTTCCAGCGGTTCAACCTGTTTCCCCATCGCACGGCCCTCGAAAATGTCATTGAAGGACCGGTTTACGTCAAAGGCGAAAACCCAAGTGAAGCTCGTAAATACGGCCAACACCTGCTTCAGCGCGTAGGTCTAGGAGACCGGGCCGACCATTATCCGGGCCAGCTTTCGGGCGGTCAGATGCAGCGTGTTGCGATTGCCCGCGCCTTGGCGATGCGACCGCAGGCGATCCTTTTCGATGAGCCGACGTCTGCGCTCGATCCTGAACTGGTGGGCGATGTGCTCGATGTCATGCGCAGCCTTGCTGACGAGGGGCTCACCATGCTGGTCGTAACGCACGAAATGGGCTTCGCCCGCGACGTGGCTGACCGAGTACTTTTCCTTGATGGCGGCGTCATCGTGGAACAGGGTAATGCAAAGCAAGTGCTCGGCGCGCCACAGCATCCGCGTACGCAGGACTTCCTGCGTCGCGTTCTCAATCATTGATTTATATGGATGCGCGACGCGGGCTGCGTGTCGCGCAAGGGGAGGCGTTATGGCTTTCTATTGTTCCCTCGACGCGACCCGCACCGGGGTGATCCGCGATGTATTTGCGCGCGAATTGCCGGAAGTGGAGTTCCTGTCCGGGGAGTTGGATGCCGATGCTTCGGCAAGGGTACGTCATTTGTTATGTTGGCAGGTTCCTGAAGGACTGCTGGATCGGTTCCCCGCGCTCGAGATTATTTTCTCGAGCGGGGCGGGTGTAGAGCAATTTCTGGAAGCAGGTATCCCTTCTCATATCCGCATTGTCCGCATGACTGAGCCGGGTCTTGCACGCATGATGCAGGAATATGTGACACTCGCGGTGCTGGCACTATTCCGACAGTTGCCCAGTTATTTGCAACAGTGTCGTAACGAGGTCTGGCAGACCTTGCCTCAGCCGAGCGCGCGTCACAGCCGTGTAGGTGTAATGGGGCTTGGATATCTTGGGCAAGCTGCGTTGACGGCACTCAAGCCTTTTGGTTTTCCACTGTCCGGCTGGAGCCGAAGCGAGAAGAATATTGATGGCGTGCAGTGTTTCTCCGGCGCGGAAGGACTTAAAGCATTCACTGCGCAAACAGATATACTCGTCTGCCTGCTGCCGCTCACGGCAGAAACGGAAGGCTTGATCAATGCCGAATTTTTTGGCTGTTTGCCCACGGGGGCAAGCGTGGTTCTGGTCGGTCGCGGGCCGCAGACGGATTATGACGCGCTTCTCGCGGCGCTCGATAGCGGCCAGCTTTCCTCCGCCTTCATTGATGTAACAGCACCGGAACCGCTCCCGTCCGGACATCCACTCTGGTCTCATCCAAAGGTGATCGTTACCCCGCATATCGCTTGCATGACTGACAGCCAAGGTGCGGCAGACGTACTCGTTGAAAACCTGGAACGACTGCGTAGGAGCGAAGCGCTGTTCGGCGAGATCAACCGCGAGCGAGGATATTGAAGCATAGGATGCAGTGGCGGAGTGGACTTGCTTCGGAAAAGTGGAGAGGTTTTCATGAGTTGAAAGGAAACCTTTATGACGAAGCGAGGGTTATGTCGCAAATTTTTCATCAGGTTAAAAGCGGCATGATCTTCAGACGCAATTATGCTGCAAGCTCCGCAAAGACCTCGAATGGCGAGCGGTTGTCATTTGCGAACTGCTTCTTGCGGATCATATGTGCCACTTCGATGCCCGCGATTGTCGCTGAAGCCGAATGAAATGCCTTGAAGCCCAACATGTGTTTGGCAATTCGCTTGATAAACCGGTGATCCTGCTCAAGGATGTTGTTGAGATATTTAACCTGCAGGATTTCAATCATCTTTCTTTGACCGGTGATTTTCAGGATTGTGTTTACAGCTTGTGCTCCGGCCAGATTGGCTCCGCTTTTATCAATGACAATTTTGTCTGGAACACCGTTGGCTGCAATGGCTTTCTTGAAGAAACGCCGTGCAGCACCGAGATTTCGGCGTTCGGCGAGCATGAAATCAAGCGTTTGTCCGTCACAATCAACGGCTCGGTACAGATAGGTCCATTGACCACGAACCTTGATATAGGTCTCGTCAACACGCCATGACGCAAGCGTTCGACGTTTACGCTTCTGTGCCTGATCTGCGATCTGTGGCGCGTAACGGACAACCCAACGGTTCAATGTTGCATGGTCAACGCTCACACCACGTTCGGCCATAATTTCCTGCAGGTCACGATAGGACCCGGGATAGCGCACGTAGAAGAAAACGACGTAAAAGATGACACTTTTAGGAAAATGAGCCCCTTTGAAATCGATTGCCATACCCTGTCACCTCACTCAATTATGCGCTCCGAAGGGACAGTAGCGCAGCAGAAGTGAAAATTTCGCGACAGAACCGTCATCCGACATGTTGCTGTTTGGGCGACGGGATAGAGCGGCTCCAACCTTCCTGTTTTAACCGGAAACGCTCTATATTTTTCGGCGTGGAATCGTGCTCGAATAGATGTTCAACGACTGCAGATAGCGGTCCGCATTTGTCAGGGCTTCCACAGATTGGGAGCGGTTGCGGTTGGCCAGAAGACCACAAAGCACTTCGGAAACGGCCAGCGCAGGGGTCAATGTATGAAAGAAGGTTTGGCTCTCGGTCGAAATCAGTACGCTCTGATTCGCGATTGAGACCAGCGGCGAAACCTCGCTGTCGGTGATGGCCACAATCGACATGCCTTTTTGCCGGGCTGCTGCGGCAAGTTCCAGGGTCTGCAAGGCGTAAGGATTGATCGAGATGACAAACAGGGCGTCGTCGGATGTCGCGCGCATGAGTGCGTCGCCGCCAGTTCCGGCGGGGCCGTCCAGATGGATGGTTTTGTCGCCAAGCAATGTCATCACGTAATGAAAGTTCCAGGCGACGGAATGGCAGGATCGCAGTCCGAGAACATAGACGCGACGCGCTTTCAAAAGGTAGTCGGCTGTGGCGTTCAGTTGTCTGAGAGATTGCGGCTCACAGAGCCGGGCGATCTGGTCTGACAGCCCATGAAGCATACGGCGAGCAAGATCGTTAGTGCCCGCGCTTGAGTCGTCAACGTTGTTTTGAAGCGCACGGGCGGCGAAACCGTCTGCGCTGATGCGGATGACTTGAGCATGGTGGGAGCGTATTTCCTCATAGCTGTTCAGGCCTAGGAATTTGGTCAGGCGCGTGATCGTCGAAGGCTGCACGCCTGCATTGCGGGCCAGCTCCCGCATGGACACGAATGCAACATCCTGTGGATGTTCCAGGATGTATCGTGCAGCCTGCTGGAGCTGATGTGACATTTCGTCAAAGCGTGCAATGATGCGTGCCCGCAGAGGGTCTTCTTGCAACATTTGTATCGTCTTTCGTCCGATAGGGTTCGACAGAATTCAATGGTGTCGAGAAAAAAGTCAAATAATTTCGGAAAGTTATGTCGCTTTTTTCGAAGCCGCCAGGACGAGCTGAATGTTTCATAAATGCATAAAAAATACGTTTGTGCCTACAAAACAGACAATAAAACAAATGTTGCAATCCCGGGCAAAGCCTGCAACAAATGTGTCGAAACGCAGACCGATGAAAGTCTTTTAAGAACAATCGAGAGATACATGACAAGAATTCTCCACCGTTCCATCAGCGCCAGTTTGCCAAGGGCTGTAGCCGGACAGGGCATCTATATCACGGACAGTGAAGGGCGCAGCTACATCGACGGGTCGGGCGGAGCTGCCGTCAGTTGTCTCGGTCACGGCAATGCGGAAGTCGCTGGTGCCATGAAGGCGCAGATCGATCGCATCAGCTATGCGCATACATCGTTCTTCACGACCGATGCGGCTGAATCTCTTGCTGATCGTCTTGTCGCTGCAACGCCGGGCGGGCTGGATCGTGTTTATTTTGTCTCGGGTGGGTCCGAAGCGGTCGAGGCTGCTTTGAAAATGGCCCGCCAGTATTTCGTCGAAACCGGACAGCCCCAGCGTCGCCATATCATCGCCCGGCGCCAGAGCTATCACGGCAACACGATCGGTGCGCTCGCGACGGGCGGCAATGCGTGGCGTCGCGCGCAGTTCCAGCCCATCCTGCCCGAGACCCACCACGTATCTCCCTGTTATTCCTATCGCGATCAGGGCGCGCAGGAAGATGGGGCGGATTATGCGACGCGTCTGGCAGCGGAACTCGAAGCCAAAATCATTGAACTCGGCGCAGATGAAGTCATTGCTTTCGTTGCCGAGCCGGTTGTGGGCGCAACGCTGGGTGCGGTTGGCCCGGTCGCCGATTATTTCAAGAAAATCCGCGCCGTTTGCGACAAATACGGTATCTTGCTCATCCTTGACGAAGTCATGTGCGGCATGGGGCGCACGGGTACGCTTTTCGCGTTTGAGCAGGAAGGCATTGTTCCCGATCTTGTCACGATCGCGAAAGGCCTGGGAGGCGGCTATCAGCCGATAGGCGCGGTTCTTCTGTCCGAGCGGATTTACCGGGCTTTCGCAGACGGGTCCGGCATGTTCCAGCACGGCCATACCTATATCGGCCATCCCGTGGCGGTCGCTGCCGCCGACAAGGTCGTCGAAATCCTTTCACAAACCGACATCATCGACAATGTCGTCCGTATGGGCGACCGGTTGCAGGCCGGTCTTGAAGCCGCACTCGGACAAAATGCAAATGTGGGCGACATTCGAGGGCGAGGGCTGTTCAGCGGAATTGAGATTGTGGCTGACAGAGACACCAAGGAACCGTTCGATCCCACGAGGAAGTTGCACGCTAAGATCAAGCGCGAGGCCATGGAACGTGGACTCTTATGCTACCCGATGGGCGGCACGATTGACGGTATTCGTGGCGACCATATCCTGCTGGCGCCGCCTTACATCATTCAGCCTGAAGAGGTCGATCTGATCGTTGATCGGGTATCGGCAGCAATCGACGCTTCGCTTCGGAGCTGAAGGATGTCCCACCGCATCGTATTTGCCGGTTTCAATCTTGAGTCCGTCACGGCCGTACCGCAGATCGTCGGAATGCAGGATTTCGAACGCGTATGCGTTCGCGGGTCAGCTCTGATCGAGCAGTTTCGCGGCACGAATACCGTTCCCGGTGGCGTCATCAAGATTTGTGAGAATAACGGTGTCGAACTGATACCGTTGTTCCACACATTGCTTGGCGCATTGGGACCGGCTGCCGATGAGGCGATTGAATTCTATAAGAACGAGATTCTGGCTGGGCTGGATCGATCCGGCGATATCGACGGCATCATTCTGTTCCTCCACGGTGCCTGCTGGGCACCCGGATATGAAGATGTCGAGCGCTTCATCATCGATGCCGTTCGCGACAAAGTGCCGAATATGCCCATTGCCGTCGCCCTCGACTATCATGGCAATATCGACCGGGCGACCTTGCGCAATGCCGATATCGCCGTCGCCTATGGGCACTCACCGCATATCGATATGGGTGAGACGGGAGAACGGGCCGCCACTGCCCTTGTGAGAACGATCAAGACCGGCCTTCGCCCCGGTCTTGCCGTCGCACGTCCTGACATTGTGATTCCGTCGATCATGTCGGCGACCTCGTTGCAGCCTCTGGCAGCCATTATTGCGCAAGCACGTGCCACAGAGGCTGAGAGCGATTGCGATATTTCCGTCATGGCGGGGTTCTCCTATGCCGACAGTCCGAATACTGGTATGTCGGTTATCTGCATGGATTGGTCCGGCGAGATGGTAGCCCAGCGCAAGGCGGACCGGTTGTCGTCGACGCTTCATGAAAACCGTCGGGCACTGCTGGCTGCGGTGCCGGTCTCAGGCGTGGAAGCGGCGATTGCGGATGTCGAAAAACGACCGGCTCAAGGACGGCCCATTATTCTGCTCGAACATGCAGACCGCATGAACGATTCCACGCATGTTCTGCGTGCCTTGATTGACAAGAATGTGGGGCGTGTTCATGTCCCCTTTCTCCTCGATCCGCAGACGGCGCAAGAAGCCCATGCGGCCGGAGCCGGTGCCGGGATTGTTGCCAATCTGGCCGGCAAGACGGACCCTGCCACGGGCGGACCATTGCAGGTCGCTGCCAAGGTCGTCTGGAGCGGCCAGAAATCTTACCGCGTTTCCGGCCGTTATCAGAAAGGCTCGTCGGTCGATCTTGGACTAACTGCCCTGATCGATGTCGGACCAATCCGGATATCGGTGGTTTCCCATTTCGCCTTCGCGGTCGATGGCGATCCATTCTACATTTTCGATGAGCGTCCTGAAGACTACGATGTCATTCTCTTGCGTTCGAAAACCCACTTCCGCGATTTCTATGAACCGATCGCCGACCGCATCATTGTGGTCGATACGCCCGATCTCGGTCCGGCGGATGTGCGCCTGATCCCCTATCGACAGCTCGATACCTTGGATGTCTTTCCGTGGAATGAAGCTTCTTCCAACCATAAAAATAATCTCTCCAGAGGTGTAAAATGACTATTTATCACAAAGGCCTGCCCGCCATCGGCCTTCTGGCGGCAAGCATGTTCGGTGCACCGGCATTTGCCGAAACCACATTGACTGCGGTCATGCAGGCGCCGCTGCGGACACTCGATCCGGCGATCAGCACGGCCCAGATCGTCCGGACACACGGCTTCATGGTCTTCGATACCCTGCTCGGGATGGATGCCAATTATCAGCCGCAGCCGCAGATGGCCGACTATACGGTCTCCGACGACAGGATGACCTACACGCTTACGCTGCGGGACGGCCTGAACTGGCACGACGGGTCGCCGGTCACCGCCGAGGATTGCGTTGCCTCGCTGAAACGCTGGGCCGAGAATGACGGGGCAGGCCGCACCTTGATGGCGCATGTCGCCTCGATCGATGCGGCTTCCGACAAGCAGATCGTCATCAAACTCGCCAAGCCATTCGGTCAGGTTCTGGAACTGCTCGCCAAGCCTTCGCCGATCCCGCCGTTCATGATGCCGAAGCGTCTGGCCGAGACCCCCAAGGGTCAGCAGATTTCCGAAATGGATGGATCGGGTCCCTTCAAGTTCGTCGCCAGTGAGTACCGACCGGGCGATCAGGCCGTTTATGTCAAAAACACCGACTATAAGCCTCGTTCCGAACCGATGAGCTGGACCGCGGGCGGCAAGATCGTCAATGTCGATCGGGTGGTCTGGAAAGCCATGCCCGACATGCAGACTTCGATCAATGCGTTGCAGTCCGGCGATGTCGATCTCATAGAACAGGTGACGACCGATCTCGTGCCGCTTCTGGAAGCCAACAGCGATGTGAAGGTCGGCGTCATCAATCCGCTCGGCAATCAGGTTACGGCGCGTCTCAATCATCTGTTGCCGCCTTTTGACAAGCCTGCCATCCGACAGGCGGCAATCTATGCTCTCGATCAGGAGCAGCTTATGCAGACGGCCATAGGCGATCCCAAATATTACAAGCTCTGTGCATCTGACTATGGATGCGATGTGCCGCTGGCATCGGATGCAGGTTCGGAATTCATTTCCGGTACGCCCGAAGAGCGGATGGCCAAGGCAAAGGAGCTTCTCAAAAGTTCCGGTTATGACGGCACGCCGGTGCTGATGATGCAGCCCACGGACTTAACCGTGTTGAGCACCCAGCCCATTGTTGCCGCCGAGCGGCTGCGCGAGGCCGGTTTCAAGGTCGATATTGCATCAATGGATTGGGCAACGCTCCAGTCCCGCAAGAACAGCACGGCTGCGGTGAAAGATGGCGGCTGGAACATGTTCTTCACCTATTGGGGTGTGACTGGCATCTGGAATCCGCTTGTCAATGTTCTGCTGGATGGTACCGGCAAGGACGGAACGTCCTGGTCCGGTTGGCCGAAGAGCGATGAAATCGAAAAACTCCGTGCCGATTACCTTGTAGCTCCGACACTTGAAGAGCAGAAGGCAATTGCCAGCAAAATCCAACAGATCGCCTATGAAGATGCCTTCTACTACAACGCTGGTGAGTTTCAGTCGGTGGCAGCGTGGCGTGCTGAGTTGAAAGATCTGCAGTCGGGTCCGATCACGCTCTTTTGGGGAGTCACCAAGTAACCCAACCAGAAGGCCGGTACTGAACAGGCATAAGAGCCAACGATAGGGCGATCGGATGATTTATTATTTTGTGCGAAGAGTTTTGATGGCGATACCCGTCATGTTCTTCGTCGCGCTGTTTGTATTCCTGCTGCTGCGACTTACGCCGGGCGATCCGGCGCAGGCGATTGCGGGCGATCACGCGACGCTCGCCCAGATCGACGCGGTCCGCCAGACCCTTGGTCTGGATGCGCCGCTTGTCGAACAGTTTTTCACCTGGTCCGGCAATCTCATTCGCGGCGATTTCGGTGTATCGCTGATCTCGCAGCGACCGACGCTGGAAATGATCGGCCAGCGCATTGGTCCGACGCTCTCTCTGGCCGTTGTCGCCATGCTTCTGACCGTGGTGATATCTCTTCCGCTCGGTGTTTTGGCTGCCTGGCGCCATGGCGGCATTATAGACCGCGCGGTCATGTCGATTTCGGTTCTTGGTTTCTCGTTGCCGATCTTCGTGATCGGTTACATTCTGATCGCGATTTTCGCGGTGCACCTGAAATGGTTTCCGGTGCAGGGCTATAAGTCGATTTCCGATGGTTTCGGACCGTTTCTCTATCGCATCTTCCTGCCGGGATTGGCGCTTTCGTCGATCTATATCGCCCTGGTTTCACGAATGACCCGAGCCTCAATGCTCGAGGTTTTAAAAGAGGACTATGTTCGGACAGCCCGCGCCAAGGGTTTGTCGGAAGTGGTGGTGCTTTTCCGACATGCACTGCGCAATGCGGCAATCCCTATTCTCACGGTCGTCGGTAGCGGTTTCGCGATGATGATATCCGGTGTGGTCGTAACGGAAACAGTGTTCAACATACCCGGCCTTGGACGACTGGTCGTGGATGCGGTGCTCTCGCGCGATTATCCGCTGATTCAGGCGATTATTTTGCTCACCGCAGGCACCTATGTTCTGATCAATCTGATCATCGACCTTTCCTATGCTGTGACCGATCCGAGAATCCGCTATCAATGAGTGAAACCTTGACCTTAAGCTCCCTGACACCTCGTCGTCGATTGATCGAGAACGTCCCGCATTGGACCACGATAGCGGCGTTGATCGTACTCGTTGCAATCGTCGCTATGGCGATATTTGCGCCATTGCTGGCAAATTTCGAGCCCACAAAACTCAACCCCGCCATGCGGCTCAAACCCGCCTCTGCCGAATATTGGCTGGGTACCGATAGTTTCGGGCGCGACCTCTATTCCCGCGTTGTCTATGGTGCCCAGGTTTCCCTGCTGGTTGGCGCCGGTGTGGCAATCGGTTCGTTGGTGATCGGCCTTCCACTCGGCTTGATTGCGGGCTGGTTCAGAGGCGTCGATGCGGTTCTGATGCGCATGATGGACGGTTTGATGGCCATACCCGGCATTCTTCTGGCAATCGCCATTGTTGCATTGACCCAGGCGGGGCTGGTGACGGTTATCCTCGCCATTATGCTGCCCGAGATTCCACAGGTCGTGCGTCTCGTGCGCTCGCGTGTCATCGCCGCGCGAACCGAAACCTTCGTGCAAGCCGCGACCCTTCTTGGCACCCCGACGCCAAGGCTTATCCTGCGCCACCTGTTGCCGACGACGATTGCTCCGCTTATCGTTCAGGGCACCTACATCTATGCTTCGGCAATCCTGACCGAGGCCGCACTTTCATTCCTCGGCGTGGGCATCGGTACGGAAATCCCGACCTGGGGTAATATCATGGCCGAAGGCCGCCTCTATTTCGCGCTCAATCCGTGGCTTGTGTTCTGGCCGGCAATCGTGCTGTCGCTTTGTATTCTGTCTATCAATCTGCTGGGCGATGCGCTGCGTGATCGTCTCGATCCTAAAATGAAGGGGAGGGCCGGTTGATGGCTGAAATAGCACATAAGGGCTCGCCCGTACTCGCGGTTCGCGGATTGAAGGTCGCGACCAAGGGCAAGCGACCTTCTCCAATCCTGCATGGTATCGATTTTGACGTCTATCCCGGAGAGACCGTGTGCCTCGTCGGAGAATCCGGATCGGGCAAGTCGGTCACGTCCCTGGTGACGATGGACCTGTTGCCCAAGGAGGAGTTGCAGGTCGTCGCAGCGAAGTTTTGCTGAACGGAGAGGACATTCTCAAATCGAATGCCGCCCGGACGAAGGCCCTGCGTGGCGCAGAGATGGCTATGATCTTTCAGGAGCCGATGACCGCGCTCAATCCCGTTTTGACCATCGGTTTGCAGATGGATGAAGTCTATCGTGCGCATCGCAAGATGTCGCCGAAGGATCGTAAAAAGGCGGCTCGCGATGTTTTCGAGTCCGTGCATCTGCCCGACCCTGCCAGAATTTACGACAGCTATCCGCATCAGCTTTCGGGCGGCCAACGTCAGCGCGTCATGATCGCGATGGCGCTGGCGTTGAAACCCAAGCTTCTTATCGCTGATGAGCCGACCACCGCACTGGACGTTACCACCCAGAAACAAATCCTGTCGCTTATCCGGGAACTGCAGGAGGAGCAGAATACGGCGGTTCTGTTCATTACGCATGATATGGGCGTGGTGGTTGATATTGCGGATCGCGTCTGTGTCATGTGTCGCGGCGAGATGGTTGAAACCGGCCCCGTCCATGACGTTCTCGCAAGCCCACAACAGACCTATACGCGTGAACTCTTGAGTGCCGTCCCATCTTTGACCCCGCGCCCGATGCGGGAAAAGCAGGATGCCGGTAATGTCGTGGATGTCAAAGGCCTGGAAAAAATCTACGAGACCGGCAGTTTTCTGGATCAGTTGCGCAGAAAGCCGCCGCTTCAGATCAAGGCCGTCGTCGATGTGAGCTTTTCCCTGTCGCCGGGGAGAACGCTGGGCATTGTCGGCGAGAGCGGATCGGGTAAATCGACGGTTGCGCGTTGCCTTCTCCGCCTGGAGAACCCGACAGACGGTGCCGTCATGGTCAATGGAGAGGACATCGTTCCGCTGCGCGGCGATCGGGCGTTGTCCCGGTCGAGGCGCGCCGTCCAGATGATCTTTCAGGACCCGAACCGTTCTCTCAATCCGCGGCTTCGTGTTGATGAAAGCCTGATAGAGGGGCCGTTGAATATGGGAGAGACAAGGCAGAGCGCAATGCAGCGGGCCGCCGATCTGCTGCAGGTTGTTGGTCTTCCGAGTACCAGTCTGGAGCGCTTTCCACATCAGTTTTCCGGCGGGCAAAGGCAGCGTATCGCTATTGCGCGCGCATTGATGATGGAGCCGGATGTCATCGTTGCCGACGAAGCTGTTTCGGCATTGGACGTTTCAGTACAGGCGCAGGTGCTCGACTTGCTGGCGGAAATACAGCAGCGCTGTAATCTTGCAATCCTGTTCATTACGCATGATCTACGCGTGGCTGCCCAGATTTGCGACGATGTCATGGTGATGCAACGTGGCAAAGTGGTCGAATATGGGGCCGCGAACGAAATCCTCGCCAATCCACGGGAAGACTATACGAGAGCGCTTATCGAGGCAGCTCCCGGCCGTGATTGGGACTTTGCCGCAGGGCGGCGCATTATGGAAGTTGCATGATGATATCAGCCAGTCTTATTCAATTTGATGTGGTGCCGCTTGCCGCTGAACGGAACATCGAACGGATGTGCACGTTCATCGAGACCGAGGCCGCACATGGGGCCAAGCTGGTGATTTTTCCGGAGCTTTCCAATACTGGCTATGTCGAGCCGTTGGTTCCCGGTGGGCCGATGGTGAGCGCCGTACCACATTACGGAAAGGCATTATACGACGCTTGCGCCGATCTCGACGGACCGCAGGTCCAAAAACTAAAAGATATGGCCGCGACTTATGATGTCATGCTGGTGGTCGGGCTTGGCATAAGGGACAGGCGTTTGGCCGGTGTCATGCACAATGCTTCACTTCTGATTACCCCGGCCGGTGTGGAAGGGGTCTATGTCAAGATCCACCAATGGCACAATGAGAAACTCTACTTCACCAGAGGTGATCGTATCTCGACCTATCCCGCGCTCGGCACGCGTCTGGGCATGCAAATATGCTATGATATCCGGTTTCCTGAGATCACACGGATCATGGCCTGCGAGGGCGCGGGCATCATAACATCCATCTGGGCATCGTTCGGCGCTACGTCGGAGCCTGTAGCAGACGAGGGTCTGTACATTCATCGCGCCTATACGCGAGCGGTTGAAAACGGAGTCTATTTTCTAAGCTGTAATCGAGCAGGATCGCATGGGGACCAGCGTTTCATGGGGCGCTCTTGCGTCATCGCTCCGGACGGTCGTGTTGTGGGCAATCTCGCGCATGACCGTGAGGATGTTCTAAGGGTTGAACTCGACCTTGACGACATTGCGCGTTATCGCGCCGCAACAGGCATCTGGACCGACCGAGCTCCGGAACTCTATGCGCAATACGCATCTTCATTTGACAAAACACGATAATAATGAGATCGCAATGACCGATACACCATGCCTTCCCATAAAGGATTCCGATTGGCCTGCAGCAATCGAGGACCTTCGGTCCGGCTTTGCCGGTGCTTTGAATGTCTATCGTACGATGGCGTACCATCCGGATCTCGTGCGGGCTTGGGCGCCTTTGCGCCAGCATATCGTGAAGGATAGTGCACTGGGTCTGGAGCGCTCAGAGCTGGTTATTCTGCGTTCAGCATATCGCATGGGGTCTGCTTACGAATGGGCGCATCATTTGAGCCGTGCGCGTGCGCTTGGAATGTCCGATGAGCGTATTGCTGCTATGCGATCCTCGCCTACCGGAGACGATGGTCTGATCGCAGAAGCGGTCGATTGTCTTTTCGATAAAAGGCGTCTGCCCCGCGATCTTGAAGAAAAGCTGGCCAGCCGAATTGGAAGAGCCGCGGTGTTCGATTTGCTCGCTACGGTTGGCTTTTACTCAGTTCTTGGTTACATCCTCATGACATATGAGACTCCGATTGATGAAGCCGTCGCCAGAGAAATTGAGATTGCACCACTTTAGGTAGATCTGATGGGATGGACGCCTCCGGCTACGTCAAGGCAGGCATAGTTCGAAAATGAAAAGGCATAGCACCGCGCCCGGCGTCGAGTTACGGAAATAGAAGACATGTTCCTGGTCAACCCACCGCGTTTCCAAGGTACCTGACATCTGTTTCCTCGGGTTTACCGTTCCAATCACGGCGTCGGTCCTGATTGATTTCAAGGGAGGGTTATTTTCCCTGAAAAAGAGCGCCCAGTGCCGGTAAAAGCGCGTAAATGTTCTTGACTGGCAATCAGGTGGGGGTGTCTGGGGAAAACGCCTGCTTCTCTAAATTACGACTAGTCCAAATTGTCTGTTTCCATTCCGGTCATTTAACGCTTTTCCTTAGCTTTACATCCAATCAGAGTGACGGCATTTTTGTCCTGATTGGGATCACTTGAACATGATATCGACGGGGGTCACGTTCTTGAGATCGATTTAGCTTCGGAATTGAGGCTGATTTGAATGTTCGTGCGTTAAATTCTAATCAGGTCTCGATTTCACAGCTGGGAGATATCATGGATGGTTGCGAAGGGCCGTCAGGAAATCCTGAACCGAAGCGCGCAACGGTTCGTTTCGCCGATGAAAGGCGACGATAGAGACCTCCGGCATATCGTTGATCGGCAGTGAAACCAGTCCCTGCATGGCGTAATCCTGCGCAGTCATCGCATCCACGACGCCGACTCCACCGCATGCACGAACCAGACTGCAAACAGTTCCGCAAAACGGCACAACGCATACAGGATCATAGTTTAGTCCTTGAGCGGCAAAGGCTGTGCGAATGGTGCCGCCCATGGGCGACCAGTCTGCATTGTAACAAACCAGCGGGTGTTTGGCGATAATCGCGCAGGTAAGTGACTTCAATCTAGCCAGTGGATGATCCGATTGAATGACTGCAACCAAAGGGGTCTGTCCGACAATATAGGAGTGAAATTCGGCCTTTGGCGGTAAAGCCATTTGTAAACCGATGTCAGCCTCCTCTTTGCGCAGGTCCTCTTCGGGTGTGTGAACCTTCAAAAGTAGGCGCTGTCTCCAGTCACGGTAACCTGCATTAAGAAGCACCGGTCCGATAAAACTTTCAACGAGTGCTGGCGTTGCAGAAATCGCCACTGGGCGGGACGCGCGATGACGCAAGGTGGATAATTCAGAGCGCACAAGGGTGTGCGTCGTGAAAATTGGCATCGAGAGCGCAAAAAGCTCATTTGCCTCGCGTGTCGGTTCAAGACGATTGCCGGTACGATGAAAAAGCGAGAAGCCGAGCCTGCTCTCCAGGCGCTTCAATTGTCCGCTCACACTGGGTTGAGATATTCCCAGCAAGCGCGCGGTTTCAATTGTCGTTCCAACGCGCATGAGCGTCCCGAACAGTTCCAGTTCACGCAAATCCATTATCAGCCTATTAATAAGAGATAGCAGATTTATTATTATCCATACGGGTGGTTGTTGTCTAATTTCTTTGTTGAAGAAGCGGTGGCTATAAAAAATAAGGGGATGCCGCTTCAATCACAGCAAATGGTGTAGGAGCACTTTCATGCTTTCCAGGCTCGGCCTAAAAGGCCTTTTTCTCGCCTCTGTCTTTTCGCTTTCCGCTCTCACGGCGCAAGCTGATCCACTGCGTGTCGCTATCGGTTTTGATCCCATCACACTTGATCCGATTGCAACCAGTGACAATGGTTCGATCTGGACCCAGCTGCTCATTTTCGACACGCTCGTTCGCCCGGACAAAACCGGCGAAAAGCTTGAGCCGGGCCTTGCAGAAAGCTGGACCGTTTCTCCGGATGGGCTGACGCTGAAGTTCAAGTTGCGGGATGCCAAGTTTTCTGACGGCACGCCGGTGACGGCCGAAGACGTGAAATTCTCTATTGAACGTGCTGCTTCCAAGGAATCCGGATGGGGTCGGTTCTATCGTCCGATCACAGGCTTTGAGATCGTCAGTCCGCATGAAATCACGATGAAGCTCGCCGAACCTTTTACGCCGGCCTTCAACAATCTGGGGCTTTTTGCCGCTGCGATTCTACCCAAGGCGCAGGTGGAAGCCAAGGGAGCGGCGTTCTTTGATGCGCCCGTTGGATCAGGTCCTTTCATGCTGAAGTCCTGGGTGCGGGGCTCGAAGGTGGAGCTGGCTAAGAATCCGCATTACTGGCAGCAGGGCAAGCCTTTCGTTGACGAGGCGCGTCTCGATGTCGTCACCGAACCATCTGCACGCGCCATCAAGCTTGAGGCGGGCGAAGTCGATGTGGCGCTCGATCCGCCCGTCAATCAACTAAAGGAGCTTGGCAATAAGGAAGGTATCAGTGTTGGCCAGACCATCCCTTATCGCGCCGACTTCGTGCAGCTCAACACCACACGCAAACCCTTTGATGATGAACGTGTGCGTCAGGCACTGAATTATGCGATTGACAAGAATGCACTGGTACAGGGCGTGCTTTATGGCGCTGGCAAGCCAGCTGCATCAGCCATGCCTGTCATGGCCTATGCCGATGCGAATCTAACGCCTTATCCTTATGACCTGGCCAAGGCAAAGGCGCTTTTGACTGATGCGGGTTACGCCGGCGGCTTTGAGGCCCAGCTTGTGGTCGACTCAGGCGCCGCAACCAGCCGCAATGCAGCTATTGCACTTCAGGCGATGCTGCAACAAATTGGTGTCAAGCTCAAGGTACAGATGCTGGAAGGCGGTACCCAGTGGGAAACGACCAAAGCGGGCAATTACGATATGTCGGTGTCCTACACCACCTCCGATACAATTGACCCCGATCAGATCATCGGTTTTGTCGCCGTTAATCCGGAACGCGCGAATGCCTACCACACCCAGTGGAAGAATGATCGTCTCAACGAGCTTTACGCGGAAGAGCGAAAGACCGCTGATGGGGAAAAGCGTGGTGCTATGTTTAAGGAAATGATCGGTATCCTGCATGACGGCGCACCGTATATTTTCCTCTATCATCCCGCGACAGCCTGGGCGGTGCGCAGCAACGTGAAGGGCTTTGAAGTGCTTCCCACTTCAAACTTCCGCCTTGAGGATGTGAAACTCGAAAAATGAGGTGAGCCATCGCCTCGCGATTCAGCGCCTGCGGGTCGATTAAGGATAGCAGGCGCGAATCCCGCCGCCTATCACGGTTACGGCATTTCCCAGAGCCATGCGGCCGGTCAATTCCGCAAGGTACGGCATTCTTAATGAAGTGAGCCATCGCCTTTTCGAGAGATACTTTCGAAGTCCGGGCGGTACGCCAAAATCGAACGCCAGCGAACGCAATGATTTTTTCCATTCTCAAACGTCTGCTGATGCTGATCCCGGTTCTGTTGGGGATTACACTGATCAGTTTTCTGCTTCTTCAGATAGTGCCGGGCGATCCGGCGTCCCATGCGATGGGAACCCGCGCCAGCCCTGAAGAATTGCAGGCCATGCGTGAACTCTGGGGACTCGATAAGCCGTTATGGGTCCAGTACATCTATTTTCTGCGTGATTGCCTGACGGGGAGTTTCGGGGTTTCGATCTTCCACAAGCAGCCAATCATCGCTCTGGTGATGGAGCGATTGCCCTTCACATTAGCAATCGTGGCTTATTCAACCATTATAGCGCTTCTGATCGCCCTCCCGTTCGCCATTGTCGCCGCGATTTATCGCGGCCGGTTCATCGACAACGTCATCCGTCAGGTGTTTGTGGCGCTCATTGCCATGCCGCCGTTTTGGCTTTGCTATATGCTGATTATCTGGCTAGCGCTTGGCATGGGCTGGTTCGCTACCGGTGGTGTCGGCACTGGCTTCTGGATCAACATAAACCGGCTTTTCCTGCCCTCTCTGGTTGTCGGTCTTTCAACCGCAGCCCTCATACAGCAGAGTCTGCGCGCTGCGCTCATAGACACGATGAAGGCTGATTATATCGACACGGCCCGCGCAAAAGGTCTTCGCCGTCCGGAAATCTTTCTGCGCCATGTGCTGCCAAACAGCCTTATCTCAACAATATCCATCATCGGCGTGCGGGTAAGCTGGATAGTCGGCGGCACCGTCGTGGTCGAGAAGATCTTCTCTGTACCCGGTCTTGGAAGCCTGTTGATCGATGCCATCGTTTCGCGCGATCTGCCCGTCATCCGCGGCCTGACCGTCTTCTTCGCAATCATGGTTGTGATTGTAAATTTGATTACTGACATCTGCTACGCGCTGGCCGATCCACGCGTCAGGATGGAGTAGACCATGTCCATTCCCGGCAAACTTCTGCACACCTGGTCCGGTGCAATTGGCCTGCTCATGCTGCTGATCACACTGGCCGCTACTGTCCTGACACCGATATTGTCACCTTACGATCCCTTCGCGCTCGATTTTGCGGGCGCGATGCAACCGCCGTCTGCGCTGCACTGGTTCGGCACCGATAATTTCGGGCGCGATATTTTTACCCGCATTCTGGCGGGCGCCGTATACGATCTGCGTCTGGCGCTGATCTGTGTCTTCGGTCCCATGATCATGGGTGTGATGATCGGTCTGATCGCAGGTTACTTCGGCGGGATTGTCGATGCGGTGCTGATGCGTATCACCGATATCGTCTGGGCTTTTCCATTCTATGTCCTCATCCTGGCTATAGTCGGGGTGCTTGGGCCCAGTGAAACCAATCTTTATATCGCCTTCTTCATCGTTAACTGGATCGGCTATGCGCGCATTGTGCGCGGTGAAACACTGCTTGTGTCGCGGCTGGAATATATCGACGCCACACGCGTTTTGCGATTTGGCAAGCTGCGTGTGATGCTGCGCCACATCATGCCCAATGTCGTCACGCCGGCGATTGTCTATTCAATGTCCGATGTCGTGCTCACCGTTCAGGCCGTGGCCGCCATGTCCTTTTTCGGCCTCGGTGTGCAGCCTCCCGCGCCGGAATGGGGCCTGCTGATCGTCGAAAGCATCGATTATATGCGCGAGGCGCCCTGGATGACCATTTTTCCGGGTCTCGCCATCGTCTGGATCGGCATTGCATTTTCGCTGCTTGGCGAAGGTCTGTCCACCACGCTGAAACCGAAGGGGTAAGTCATGAGCCTTCTTTCTGTCCGCGACCTCATGACCGAGTTTGGCAGCCCGTCGGGTGTCGTTCGTGCCGTCGATGGCATCAGCTTCGATGTCAATCCCGGTGAAATTTTTGGAATTGTGGGCGAATCCGGCTGTGGCAAGTCAGCCACCTGTCGCTCGATCCTGCGCCTTTTTGGTGGTGCCGCCGCGCGGGTCAGCGGCGGTCAGATACTGCTCGAGGGCGTCGGCGACCTCGTTCCGATGAAGGAAAGAGCACTCTCAAAGATCCGCGGAAGCGATGTCGCCTTCATTTTCCAGGATCCGCTGACGGCGCTCAATCCGACCATGCGTGTCGGCAAGCAGATCAGTGAAGTCATACGCCGCCACAGAAATGTCAGCAAAAAGGCAGCCCGCGAGGCGGCGCTGCAACTGTTGCGGGATGTCCATGTAACGTCGCCGGAGCGCCGACTTGACGCCTATCCGCACGAACTTTCAGGAGGCTTGCGTCAGCGGGTGGTTATCGCGATGGCTCTCGCGTTGCGCCCGCGTCTGATCATAGCCGATGAGCCTACCACTGCGCTCGATGTTACCGTACAGGATCAGATATTGCGGCTCCTCAAAGAACGTCGAGACAGCCTTGGTGCCTCAATCATCTTGGTCACCCACGATCTTGGGGTCGTCTCCCAGATCTGCGATCGTATGGCGGTGATGTATGCCGGGCGTATGGTGGAAACGGGCACGGTGCGCGACGTCCTGGACAAGCCTTCGCACCCCTATACGAAAGCGCTGCTCGCCGCGCTTCCGGGTCAAGCCGCTCGCGACCAGGAACTTGTTCCCATTCAGGGAGCTCCCCCAGGGCTCGTCAATCCGCCTGATGGTTGCCGCTTTGTGCCACGCTGTTTCCGTGCCCAACCTCGGTGCGCGATCGGACGCCCGCCGGCGCTGGAGTTACGTGGCGGCTCATCCTTCGGTCATCTCGATGCGTGCATTCTGAATGAGGTTGCCAATGTCAGTGCTTGATTTCCGGAAGATCGAAAAGAAGTTTCCCGTCAGGCGCAGCCTTCGCGATGTTATTGCCAACCGTCCGCCTGTCAGTCTGCATGCGGTGCGTGGCGTCGACCTTGGTATCGAGCAGGGAGAAATACTCGGCATCGTCGGAGAATCCGGATGTGGCAAGAGCACGCTCGCGCGCATAGGCGTCGGACTGCAGCCCGGCAGCGCAGGGGAGGTGGTGTTCAATGGCCGTCGGCTTGACGGGCCGGACCGTGATGGCCGTCTTCAGATGGTCTTTCAGGATCCCTATTCCTCGCTCAATCCACGCATGACAATTGGCGCGCAGCTGGAAGAAGTGATCTCCCATTATCACCGCAATATTCCTGCCGGCGAGCGTAGGCAGCGGGCGCTTGACGTACTCGGGGAAGTCAATCTGGTAGCCGAAACGGCGTTGAAATTTCCGCATGCTTTGTCCGGCGGACAAAGACAACGCGTCTCGGTGGCGCGGGCACTCTGCGCCAATCCGCAGGTTCTGTTTGCCGATGAACCGGTCTCGGCCCTTGATGCCTCTGTTCAGGCGCAGATCATCAATCTTATGAAACGGCTCAACAAAGATAAGGGTTTGACCATAGTCTTCATTTCCCATGACATGAATGTAATCCGCTATCTGTGTGATCGCGTTGCAGTCATGTATCTGGGTGAGATCGTTGAATTGCAGGACAGTGCCGCCCTATTTGCTTCTCCCCGTCATCCTTATACAAAGGCTTTGATTGCAGCTGTGCCCGATGTTCGCCGTCCGCAGGCAACAGGCGAGCCGGTCAGTGGTGAGATACCCGACCCCTTTGCCGTCCAGCCCGGTTGCCGTTTTGCGCCTCGTTGCCCGATTACCGAAGACATCTGCCACCAAAGCCAGCCCATGCAGCATCTTGTCAACGGCGGGCTGGTCCGCTGCTGGAAAGCTGAGCGCGCCTAAACCGTGAACGTCCTGATAGAAAGATCATCCAGTGTTCTTTGAAGATAATTCTGATTGGTCGCGCCGCTGTGAAGTCATCACCAGCTGCCTGACTGACACGTTTGCCGACCGCGGCCTGCGGGCCGACAATTTTGGTTTCGTCGCATTGCGTCAGAAAGGTCCCGGTGAAAAGCCGGATGGCTTTTCATATCGTGGCGACTGGCGCTGCTACCCCTGCAGTCTTGTCAAAGCATTTCATCTGGTCCATGTGCTCAACGCTATTGACCATGGCAATGTCGCCGATCATGAAGAACTGTCTCGCGCCATGCGTGACATGATCCTGTGGTCATCCAACACCGGAACCAATTATGTCATCGACATCATTACGGGTACGACCGGCGATACCATGTTGGAAGGCTCCCAGTTCAACGAATGGCGGGAAAAGCGCGAGCACCTCAACAGCTTCTTTTCCGGGCTCAACTGGCCAGAGTTCGAGGGTTGTAATATCACGCAGAAGCTGATGGACGATGTGCGCTATGGGCGTGAGGCTCAATATGCAGGGCTTGCGGGAGAAAATCTGAACGCGCTGACGCCGCTTGCCGCAGCGCGTCTGTTCAGCGCGCTTTTCTCCAGTCAGCTTCCGCTCTCAGCCGCTTCTGAAAACAGGGCAAAACAGACATTGCTACGTGACCGCAATAGTGCCGAAGCCAGACAGCCGCATTTTCAGGTTACCGAATTTCTTGGTGGCGGTATTCCTGCTGATGCGCAGATATGGAGTAAAGCGGGGAAGAATACCTGGACCGGTGATCCCAAAGCATCCTATTACAAACACGATCTGATCCGAATTGCCGTCACCGGAAAGTCTCCTGTCATCATCTGCCTGATGACACAGGGTAAAGAAATCTGCGAAGAATATCCGGAGGCATTTCCAGAGATTGGAGAGCTATTCTTTGAAACTCTCCTCAACGATTGACAGCCTCGACAACCTAGCGGAAAAATTTTTAACAGGCTATTGCTATGCTCAAAAAGCGAACAGTTTACCTCAATGGAAACTTCGTTCCCCAAGACGAGGCGAATATTTCTGTATTTGACCGCGGCTTCCTGTTTGCCGATGCTGTCTATGAAGTTGTGTCAGTCATTGATGGCAAAATTCTCGATTTTGACGGACATGCAGCCCGATTGGATCGCTCACTTTCCGAGCTGCGCATCCGTCAGCCGCTTCACCGCCAGACGCTTCTTGATATTTTGCGGCAACTGATCATAGAAAACCAGCTCGATCAGGGACTGGTCTATCTGCAGATATCCAGAGGAAACCCCGGCGACCGGGATTTTGCGTTTCCAGACGAAGCCGTTCAGCCGACAGTTGTGATGTTCACACAAGCGGTGTCCAATCTGATTGACGGGCCAAAGTCAAAGACAGGGGTCAAGGTGATTTCTGTGCCCGATCTACGGTGGGCGCGTCGTGATATCAAGACTGTGCAGCTGCTTTACCCCTCAATGGCAAAAATGTTGGCAAAGCAAGCAGGCGTAGATGATGCGTGGTTCGTTCAAGATGGTTTTGTTACCGAGGGCACTGCCAATAACGCGTATATCGTTAAGGACAACAAGGTGATTACCCGTGCACTGTCTAACGATATTCTGCATGGCATTACGCGAACCGCCCTTTTGCGCTATGTGGCTTGTACGACGCTGGAAATTGTTGAACGCAGTTTTACTATTAAGGAGGTGATGGAGGCTGACGAAGCGTTCATCACTGGCGCCTCGACATTTGTCACGCCCGTAATTGCAATCGATGGTGAATCGATTGGTACCGGGAAGCCAGGCCAAATTACACGCGACCTGCGCGCGCTTTATATTTCCGAGGCACGAAAAACCGCCATCTAGAAGGGATTTTGAGTCGGCCGCGATATCCAGAACCGTTGGACAAAGAATAGTATGTTCGGAACTAATGGCCACTACAAAGACGAAGGTTAATTCTATTTCTGACTGGCAATCAGTTCACCACCCCCAAGATTTGTACGAAATGATACCGTGTGAATCAAATCAATACCGATATATCGCTAACGCCCATGCCCTCACGGATGTGTCGAGAGAGTTCTTCAACAAATTTGTCCGGGTTTGTGGCAAGTGCAACTAACCGCGCGTGCCGGTCTGCTATTCCCGCAATATTCAGTTCATGTTTCTGGACATTCAGCATGGCCAGTTCAATCTGATCCTGTAATGCATGATACGACTCCAGAAGACGCCTGTGATCAGCGCATTCGATCAATATCTCATGAAAGCGACGGTCGGCCGCTGCCAGCGACTTGAGATCTCGGTTCTCGGCAGCCGATGCGATAGCAGGTATGGCCGCCGCTAAAGCGGAAGATGTATAACTTCTTTGAAGCGCTAAACGGGCTCCCATGACTTCAAGAGCCGTACGCAAGGTGGCCAGTTCGAAAATATCTCGTTCATTGAAGCTAACAACGATATAGGAACGGTTGGGTGATTTCTCGATCAATCCACCCCTCTCGATTAGCCTCAGGGCCTCACGCAGCGTTGCGCGGCTGACGCTGAGGTCTGATGCTATGCTCGATTCGCGTACCCTTTGTCCTGCTGGCAATTCCCCACTTAGAATTTTTCCTCGCAGACTGGTGGCTAAGATCTGCACCATGTCGCCGGTACGTCCTTGCGGATCGTTTTGCTCGTCTGAAGGCGTAAAATTATTAGACATGGCTCCATCTTTTCTATATGTGTCGACAATAAAATAAAAAGTGCCGACACTTTCATATCGGGAACTTAGAGGGAAATTGATTCCCATGGAGGGGAAATTATGGATGAACATACCGCTCGACAAGTGACACGCAACATAATGCCGCTGCTCGGGATTAGCTTTTTCGTATCAATTCTGGACCGCGTGAATGTTGGATTCGCGTCTCTAACAATGAACGCTGACATAGGCCTTTCGGCTGCAGCTTATGGTTTTGGCGCAGGTATCTTCTTTCTTGGCTACTTTGCATTCGAGATTCCTAGCAATCTCATTTTGCAGAAGGTCGGCGCGCGCCGATGGATAGCGCGTATCATGGTCACATGGGGCCTTCTTTCCATGTGCATGGCTTTGGTACAAGGCCCTTATTCCTTCTATGCGGTCCGTTTCCTTCTGGGTCTTGCCGAGGCCGGTTTTGTTCCCGGTGTCGTCTATTATATGAACCAGTGGTACACGAAACGTGAGATTGGCAGGGCAACCGCGATCTTTTTCGCGTTCGGGCCTATTGCGAATGCTGTTGGTGCACCGCTGTCAACAGCGTTGATCGAGGCCTTCGACTGGCGCTGGATGTTTATCATCGAGGGTATACCTGCCATCATCCTCGGTATTGTTGTCTTTCTGAGGTTACCTGATCGCGTTGAAGACGCAAAGTTTCTTAACAATAGCCAGAAAAGCGTACTGCGCGCACAGTTGCAGGCGGAAGGCAATTCTGCTGCAAAGCATGCCTCGCCACTGTCTGCATTAATGGATTTGCCTACACTTGCGCTCGCGCTCCAGTATTTCCTTATCCTGACAACTGGCTATGCGCTTAACATGTGGCTTCCGCAAATCGTTCGCGAACTGGGTGTTCAGACTTCGATGGTGGGCTGGGTGGTGGCTGTCCCCTATATAGCAGCCGCGCTCGCGATCTATTTCTGGAGCCGGTACACGAAATATACGGATGATCGCCTGTTTTACGTGCTCATCCCTTGTGCTCTTGGGGCATTGGGGTTTGTGATAGGTGCTCTGACGACAAATCCGCTGATTTCGATGTTCGCGTTCTGTTGTGTTGCGGCGGGCATTTATGCCGGCGGGAGTGCCTATTGGGCGCTGCCGCGGCCTGCTGTATCAGGCGCTGCGGCGGCGGCCGCGATCGCACTGGCGAACTCACTTGGAAATCTCGGCGGATTCACCGGTCCCTACCTGTTCGGGATCATTCGCGATACGACCGGTAATTATGAATATGCGCTTTTCGTCGCGGCTGCTTTTCTTCTGTCGGGAGGGCTCATGAGTTTCGTGAACATCCGGCTTGCACGGCGGCGTGAGGCGCTAATTGTTGCTGCCCGCTAAAACTGTGTGGAAGGAAAGAAATTTCAGTCTTCTAACGCTTTTAAAAGGAATGGATTCATGGAAAGTTTTCGTGCTCGCTGCAAGGCACGCTCACCGCTGATAGGAACGTTTTCCGCTATCCCCCATCCTGTCGCGGTCGAAGTGACGGCTGCCACCGGGCTTGATTTCGTCTGCATAGACTGGGAACATTCGCAGATCAGTCGTGAGCGTATTGAGGATCTGATCCGGGCTTGCGATGTTCACTCTGTGCCGGCTATGGTCCGGGTACCGGGTCATACACCGGAAGCGATTGCGGCTGTGCTTGATGCCGGTGCGCAAGGTGTTCTTGTGCCGCGCGTATCAACGGCTCACCAAGCACGGGCCGCAGTTCAGGCAACGCGCTATCCGCCGATCGGCGCTCGAGGGGTTGGACCTGGTCGCGCCGCGGCCTATGGCTATCGTATTCCAGACTATCTAACCGCAGCAAACGATGCCATCGCTTTGGCGATCCAGGTCGAAACGGCTGAAGGTCTGGCCAATATCGAAGAGATCTCAGAAGTTGATGGTGTCGATGTGATTTTCATAGGCCCCGGAGACCTGTCCGTTTCCATCGATGCGATGGGACCGAATGGTCGCGAAAAGCTTGTTGCTGCGATTGAAAAGATCACAAGAACAGCAATTTCTACGAACAAAGCCGTAGGCATTTTCCGCCCGGATACAAGCGACATAGCCGCTTGGTACGGGAAAGGAATCTCGTTCTATCTGCTCGCAAGCGATACGATGTTTCTCGGCGCTGCAATGGCTGGAGGCATATCGCAAACGCGAGCCGCGCTCACTGAAACGGAAAGGAAATCTGCATGAAGATCGTCAAGTGTGATGGCGTTCTCGCCGTTGAGCCGGAACAACATGCCTATCTTGCGGAGCTCGATGCGGCCTTCATAGAAAAGACACTTCTCAATGAAGAGGAGCTGATTGAGGAATGCTACGACGCAGATGCGTTGATGATCTTGCGGGAACCGGTGACTGAGCGTGTTTTGAAGGCGCTGCCAAAACTCAAAGTCATCGGTCGTTTTGGTGTAGGACTCGATTCCATTGATGTCGAGGCCTGTACACGGGCAGGAGTGCAGGTCACTTATGTGCCAGACTCCAATCTGGACGAGGTCAGCACTCACGCCGTGGCAATGATGTTGGCTCTCGCTCGTCGGCTGAAGCGCTACGACACTGCAGTGCGTGAAGGCCGATGGCAAGCTATGGTTGACGGCGAGGGGATTATTCGGCCATCGCATCAAACGCTCGGTTTGATCGGTTTTGGTCAAATCGGTCGTATGACGGCACGCAAGGCCTCAGCATTCGGGTATAAGATCATCGCTTACGATCCCTATATGGCTGCGGACCGCATTGCTGCGACCGGTGTGGAAGCAGCCACGTTCGAGGAAGTGATAACTCAATCCGATATTGTTTCGCTTCATGTTCCCGCCACGCCTGAAACACAGAATATCATCTCACGAGACGTGCTTGCACGAATGAAGAAGGGTGCGATCCTAGTCAACGTTTCCCGCGGCGGCCTTGTGGATGAAGGAGCGTTGGCTGACGCACTCCAATCGGCACACCTGTCTGGCGCCGGCATTGATACGCTGGTTCAGGAACCGGTAGGGATGGACAACCCGCTTCTGAGCGTGGAAAACCTCCTTCTTTCTCCACATGCTGCACATTATTCCAAGCAGTCTTATTCAGAGGTGAGAAACAAGGTATTCGCAGACGTAGTAGCCGTGTTGCGCAATCGGGCACCAAGGTACGGATTTAATTCAGTCCTTAAGAGGGATTGATCTCCTGGTCATGCTGCTTTCAGTAATGACGAGAACAATGGCCTTGGCGCCAACTATATCAGGTGGCAAGACATAGAGCCTCTTCCGCCTTGTGTGCGGAAGAGCATCTTGTTCTTATTTAACTATCAGCGGATCGCCCATTACGGGGGCAGCGGTTCATACCTTTTCAAGGCGTAGCGAATGCTTTAACGACAGTTGGTTTCTTGGCTGGATATCAGGTGACTGTCCGCTTGTCGTTTTATGCGGTCAAGCTGAGTCAGGCGCCCCGTTGCTGCGGGCAGCAAAATAATACCAATTAACCTTAAGTTTGCGGCGAAGGGCGGCGGGTATTGAGCCTGTTTGTGCACCGGGCTGCGTGCCCAGTGCATATCAATCTGTGTTCTGAAATCTGCCACACAAAGAATCAACAAACGCGGCTATCCCACAAGCCGTTATCGTCGCAATCGGCAGAAGGCTCGTAACCACCGCCTCCTCCGTGGCTTATGGAGGCATCAAAAAACGTTATAGATAAAGTTGCTGCGCTGGAGTTTAGTCTAGCTAATTATAATAGCTGGTTCAGTGCTACAGCGGCATCACCATCGATAATGAGGCCGTTGACGATGCCACTTTTCAGAAGCGCTTTGGCCGCAAGCGCTTTCTCCTGCCCGGCGATGAGCAGCACGACTTGAACCTTCTTCAGTTCGGCAAAGCTGAGAGCGATGGTGCGCTGATTCATCTCGTGCTCGACCTGCTGCCCGTCCTTGTCGTAGAAAATGCCATTGGTGTCACCAATTGCACCGGCGGCACGCAGGCTTTCCAGTTCGGACTTGCTGAGCATGTTCTGGCGGCGCAGCAGTGAGTCCTCCGTCAACTCGCCAGCGCTAATGAAGCAGACGGAGGCTGTGCGGGCAATCTCCAGCGCACGCGCCACAGAACGTTGCGAGATGAGGACTTTTCGATCTTCTGCGGAATCAGCAATGAACGGAACTGGCAGGAAAAAGCCTTGCCCGCCCGTGGACCAGAATGGCCGCTGCGACGAGAGCCTGAGTCGAGAATGCCACGAGAATAAGTACAAAACCTTTGCGCCGTTGATGGGCAGGCAGATCACCTGAACAGGCGGTGGTGACTGCTCCATTCGTTGATCGTTTCCGACCACTCTTTGCAATAGAACGCGTAAGCAAAAGGTGTACCGGCACGCAGAGAAACAAATGGAGGCAAGCGAACAGCAAATAGGTCTGTTGCCAGGTAATCCAGTGCTGAAGCGTTGTTGTGATGGGCCAGAAAATTGTCGAGGCAAAGCCTGCAATCAGTGTCAGATAGGTAATGCTACGCTGGGCAACATTTGGCGCTAATTGCACCAATAATGCAAAAGCTGCTCCATACTGGACGAGATTAGCGGCGATTTCGATGATCGTCAGCGCGCCTGCAAACGCCAAGGCATTTGGAGAAAACGAACACAGTACGAGAGAGATGGCGGCCAGTATCGAGCCTGTCGTCATCATGCGACCTGCGCCGTAACGATCAATCCATTTGCCTAACCAGGGAGCCAGAAAGCCCCCGGCTAGCAGAGCAACCGACAGCGCTCCGAAAATCCATTCGTTGGAAACGGAGAAGTCCCGCGCCATGGATGGCGCGAGAATACTGAAGGAATAATATAAAGTGCCGTAACCGATATTCTGGGTCAGTCCGAGACCGGCAATGGCCGCAATGGGAAACCGTTCAGCGCTCATATTGATTTCAACGAAACACGCTTTTCGAGTTTGACCGCTTCTTCCTGGCGCTCGCTATATCGGTCTGTGAGGTGATCCGAGATGCCCCGTGTCAGAAGTGTAAACTTCATTAGTTCTTCCATCACATCGATCACGCGATCATAGAACGATGAAGGTTTCATCCGTCCAGCGTCGTCAAATTCCTGCCATGCCTTTGCGACGGATGACTGGTTTGGAATGGTGATCATTCGCATCCAACGCCCAAGAATGCGCATCTGATTGACAGCGTTGAAGCTCTGCGATCCCCCTGAAACCTGCATCAATGCCAGAGTTCGGCCCTGCGTCGGACGAATTGCTCCGCCCGGCAAAGGAATCCAGTCGATCTGCGATTTCATGACGGCGCTCATGGCTCCATGACGTTCTGGACTGGTCCAGACTTGCCCTTCTGACCAAAGCATTGCCTCACGCAATTCCTGAACCTTCGGATGCTCTGCCGAACCGTCGTCTGGCAAGGGAAGACCATTGGCATGAAAGAGACGCGTTTCAGCGCCCATCGCATCGAGCAGACGCTGCGCTTCCAGCGTCAGAAACCGACTATAGGAACGATCACGAAGTGAGCCATAGAGCAAAAGGATACGAGGCTTATGCTTTGGAAAGTCGGCGCGTAGTGCATCCAGGTTGGGCAATGCGAAGGAATTCTGATAGAGGTTCGGCAGGTCCATGTCAGCGCGACTTTCTTTCATAGGTGATGACTTCTCCGTCCTCTTTGGTGAATGACGACACCGGGTTTTCCAGAATGTCGAGAACCAGTTCTGACGGACGGCACAGTTTGGTGCCAAGCGGCGCTTCCACGATTGGACGATTGATCAGGATAGGATGCGTCATCATGAAGTTGACCAGTTCGTCATCGGTCCAGTTGGGATCGGACAATCCCAACTCGGCATACGGTGTGCCTTTCTCGCGAAGGAGTTGGCGAGGCGACATCTGCATTGCAGTGAGCAGTTCGACCAGTCGTTCTCGCGATGGCGGATTTTGCACATATTCAATGACGACAGGCTCTTCGCCGCTGGCGCGGATTATCGCCAATGTGTTGCGAGAGGTCCCACAGTTCGGATTGTGATAAATCGTAACAGACATCAGAGTTTTCCTGTTTCGGTGACTGGCTTTTGATTGGCACCGCGTTCGTACCACCCCTTTGAGCGGTTCACGATCCAGACGACCGAGAGCATGACGGGCACTTCAACAAGAACGCCAACCACTGTTGCGAGCGCCGCGCCAGATGAGAAGCCGAATAGGCTGATTGCTGCTGCTACTGCCAGCTCGAAGAAGTTGGATGCGCCAATCAAAGCTGACGGACCAGCAACGCAATGTTGCTCGCCTGAAATTCGATTCAACAGATAGGCGAGGCCAGAGTTGAAATAGACCTGGATGAGGATCGGGACGGCCAGCATCGCAATGATCATGGGCTGTGCGATGATCTGCTCTCCTTGAAATCCGAAGAGCAGAACAAGTGTCGCCAACAGCGCAATCAGGGACAGCGGCTGTAGTGTTCTGAGCATTGCATCGAAAGCTCGTTGTCCACCGCTGGCGAGAATACTTCTGCGCAGGATTTGCGCGATAATCACCGGAATGACGATATAGAGGACAACCGACAGAACGAGCGTGTCCCACGGGACAGTAATTGCCGACAGTCCGAGCAGTAGCCCGACGATAGGGGCAAATGCCACAACCATGATCGCGTCGTTCAAGGCGACCTGGGATAGCGTGAAATGCGGCTCGCCCTTGGTCAAGTTGGACCAGACGAACACCATTGCTGTGCAAGGGGCGGCCGCCAGAATAATCAGACCAGCAATGTAGGAATCGATCTGGTCTGCAGGCAGATAAGGGCGAAACAGCCAGCCGATAAATAGCCAACCGAGAAGTGCCATAGAGAATGGTTTGACGGCCCAATTGATAAAGAGCGTGACGCCAATGCCACGCCAGTGCTCAGTGACCTGTCTCAATGCGTTGAAATCGATCTTCAGCAACATGGGGATGATCATAAGCCAGATGAGAATAGCAACCGGAATATTGACCCTGGCGACTTCAGCAGATCCGATTGCATGGAATACTGTCGGAAAGAAGTGCCCCAGAGCTACGCCAGCGACAATGCAAAGAGCCACCCAGACAGTCAGATATCGTTCGAATATGGACATCAGTTATTCTCCACATTCCAGGTTGCCTTGCTCAAAATTGAACGCACGACGTTACCCGTGCTCAAGCTGAGCACGCTATAAACCCTAGCTGTCATTGTATCAGTCCGTTTGGTGGAAGGCCGAATTCGTCGGTCTCGTGTTATTGTGTAGTCGCTTTCGGTTCGCAACAGGGTGTTAGGCTTTGTATGAGAGGTTCGCAGAGTTCAGCACTACCGCCGCAACAGTCTTTGATCATGAAAAGGGTCAGTTCGCGAAAACGGTCGAGGTCGGCGCGATAGATAATCGAACGGCTCTGACGTTCACCTTTTATAAGTCCAGCGCGAGATAATATCGCCAGATGTGCAGACATCGTATTCTGCGGTACATCCAGCATGCGCGCCAGTTCACCAGCAGGAATACCCGTAGGTTCGTGTTGCACCAACCTCCGGAATGTATCCAGTCGTGTCGGTTGGGCCAGGGCAGCGAAAGCTGTTATTGCTTCTTCATTTTCCATATATCCAGAATAATGGATATAAAGAGACTGTCAATAGGCAAAGCTGTTTCGAAACGTTGTCGCCAGTTCGTAAAATTGTCCGGCTGTCCAGCCCCTAAGCCGCCCGGAGGCGTATTGCGCAGGAGTTGGGGAAGTCACAACAATAGTTGGTACAGCAGTATTCACACATTGGCAGCATTATTGATATGGATAGCCGCGGATCGCTGTTGAGAACCGCAGCTTATATGACCAAGGAAGCATTTTTAGCGACGCAGCCAGTCTGAGTTAACGGCGATGGAACTGCAGCCATATTTGCTTTCTCCTTACATGAAGCGCATGATGCTCAAAACGGCAGTAAGTGAAACGGGTGCTGTCGTTCAGGTTTCAAATACCTGGCCCGCAACAAAGGAGGACAAAATGTCTTCCATCGCGTTGAATTCCAGAAACATCACTATGATTTCGCGACTTCTAAGGGAGGCTCGTAAAACCGGCGACACACAAGATTTGCGCACTGATGCTGCACGTTATCTGACACGTCGATTTCAGGAGGGAACACGTGACGAAGGTCGACTACAGATCGCCCTGACACAATTTATCAAGAAACATCGAAGAATGGCAAATGCCGTCCATCGTTGCGATGACGAAGGCGACGCAGTAAAAAGCGAAACGTAATGGCCCTTTCATTTCCAAACCCCAGCAGAAGTTTCGATGATCTTGAGATGGGCGTGCGATTTGTCGGCTACGATGGAATGACCTCCGTCCCATTTCTAATCGATAAGCCCGCCCTGGAGAATAATGGCGTCATTGCAGCGACGGAATCATCGCTTCTTGCCGCCTTCGACGTCTCACGGAAACTGATCTACGATGCTGCTCGCGAGGTCTATTCACAGGCTCGGCAAACTTCCTATCGCATCACCGTGGAGGACATGAAGTAGCTTTTTATGCAATGATTGACCCGATCTGCCGTCGCAATTCAGCCTCAGTTGCTTTGCTCAAATTTAAAGCGCATGGTGCATGTCTCGACAGCTTTTGAAACGGGCGCTGTCGGTTGCGAGTGCATACTCCAGCCCCAATACAAGGAGGACGAAATGTCTTCCAAAATTATCAAGCCCTACTTTGGACCTACCGACTTTCGAATGATGCGTGAAATACTGCGACGCGCCGGCTATCGGCTTTACGATACCGCAGAAAACCGTGCCGCTCACATATCCGCAGCAAGGCTACTCATTCAGGAATTTCAATCTGGGCACCCACCATCGCGAGCGATGTCGCAGCTTTCTCGGCAACATCCCTGTAAGAATGTGGAAGTATCTCCAGCGGTGATTTGAACCATCACTGGATTGGTCCGGTATGAAAGAATTAGTTAATTCCTCAGAGCCTGAATCATAATGAACGTAACGATATCAGGCTCTTGCGACGCGCCGGGTAAGCAGGCGGATGTTTGCGATGTAGACCCATGCTTCAGCAGACACGATGGTTTTCTCGAAATCTTTAGCCAGTCTGCGGCAACGTCCCAACCATGCAAAGGTCCTCTCGACCACCCATCGGCGTGGTAAGAGTTTGAAGCCCGCAGCGTGATCGGATCGTTTGACGATTTCCAGCGTAAACTTTCCGACCTTTTCCAGCCTGCCTTTGAGCTTGGGTCCTGCGTATCCACCATCAGCAAAGATATGCCGTAACCACGGCCAGCGTTTGAGGATGGTTTTCAAGACATCAGGTGCACCATCTCGGTCCTGAATGCCTGCAGAATGGATCACCAGACCAACCATCAAGCCGAGTGTATCGACCACAATATGACGCTTGCGACCGTTGATCTTTTTTCCCGCGTCAAAGCCCCGTATTCCGCCACTTTCCGTGGTTTTTACTGACTGGCTATCGATCACGCCAGCGGTAGGGCTGGGCTGCTTTCCAGTCAACTCGCGTGCTGCCATCACGAGCGCGTTGTTGATCATGCGCAGCATCCCTTCATCTCGCCATCGATAGAAATATTTTTGAACCGTGGAAAATGGTGGGAAGTCCGTTGGCAAAAGCCGCCATGCACCACCTGATGAAGCAATATAAAGCAGCGCATTTACCACCTCACGCAAATCTGTCTTGCGAGGCCGCCCAAGACGGCTCGGTGCAGGCATCATCGGTTCGATGACAGTCCATTCCGCATCCGTTAAATCGCTTGCATAGCGCGCGTTGCGTCGTCCATATTGTTGCCGAGCGGTTGCAGTCCAGGTCATCATGATCTCCATCGAATGTAAGCAATCCGATTGAATCATAACCGACTGAAATCGCTCAATCCTTTTTGGAACAGGCTCTCAAAAACAGGAAGTTTTCAAAATGCCCCGTGGTCAGAAAAGAAGTAACCGAGAAATAAGAGAGCCAAAGAAAGATAAGGTCAAGGAGAAAACTGCGTCAACAGATGTCGTTTCAGGTCGCTTTCCTACTCCTGCCAATGACTTGATCAAAACCAAACGGCATTAGTTATAGCTGTGTCTCCCACTTTTCTTGGTGAGGAGACACAGCCCCTATCGGGGGTACAATCATGCCAACGTCTACATTTAGTTCAATAGGCAATTTGTATTGCGAAGGAAAGAACCTCGGTTCTGTTAGCTACAGTATTTCCATACTCACGGAAGGCGAGAAGACGTTTACAAAGGGCGTCTTGTGGGCAAGCATGGACATACTCCGGCAGGCCTATCTAGGAGATCTTGTTCAATTATCATCGGAAAAAGGCAACGGTTTGCTGAACGTGGATGTAAAGAACGTCGGAATACATGGAAACTCTGACTTCATTATAGTTGGAAAGCAGACGTTTTAGGATATCGCATACCAGTACTTAATAGACGTAGGAACCGAGCACCCACGCGACCAATCCGATGTCGATGCATATGATGAGAAATGCGATCAGATACACGCTCAATTTACGATCCAAAGATTTTTGGGCTGACATTCTATCCTCGCCAGATTGATCACGTGTCATTGAAACGATGCCAGCCCGGTAAGTTCCTCGTGAAACAGGCCTCTCGATCCCCACTCGAAGTCGCCGTATTAAGCCCGACGTCACGAAACGCGGATTATCAGCCATGGGCCAACCTCAATCGGAGCCGCTTTCGAGGAGGCCATCGCAAGACCAAGGATTTTGCAGTGACTTGCGGGGCCGTATAGCCCCCCTCATTCTCCCAGGCTTCCAGTTCTCTTTGATTAGATTGTGATAGCCGTTGGGCGCGAATTGCCAAAAGCATGTCCAGCATCTGCACAGGATTATGGCTTCCGTCGCTGAAAATTTCACAAAGGTGTTTGGCGGCTTCCATGCGAGTCTCTGGCTTTTCGCAACCCTCCAGCGAATATCCGGAACGTTGCAGGAAAGCACGTAGCGAAGGGAAATCTTCTGGGCCAAAGTAGGATAGACGTGAAGCGGAAGACATCGCATGTCCCCTTCATTTTGGGGCAGGAGATTGTTCTCTCCCAACGACAGCGCCCGTTTCAATTGCTGTGCATAATAAACAGTGCGCCTTTTCGAATTAAAGCGCAAGCAGACATGTAATATTTATTTATTTAAAAATAATCGGCTTAGAATTTTTATCAGATAATCATGAGACGGAGAAAATCAACGCGTTGCATTATACTTTTGCATCTTCTCAATTTCATGAATGAATTTTTCCGCATACTGCGCTGTATTAACGTAGTTCAGCTCATTGGAGCCAAGAATATGATGATGCGTGAATACTGCTTTAAGTCGATCCAGAAATTTGGGTTCGGTCTCGGCTAGATGCCCGATGAGAACCTGAAGTATCTGCTCATGTGCAAGAACCTTTCGTTCTAGAGCTGTGGTGTCATTAGCCATTGCGTTTGCTCCTCGGTAAAGAATGACGTGGCGACCTGGTACGTGAGAAACCGCCGCAAGAACGCCGGAGAATATTCGCAAGCTGCGACCAATCTTTAGATGGAGAAGTCATTTGTTCATGAGCATTTCTGAGATCGCTTCTGCTGGCCGTCGTGTCCTCATCATGCCGTGGACGTACAGAAACAGTTTCCAAATTAATGCTATGGGTAAGTTGTTTATTCATTATAGCCTCCTCGTTCGGTTTCCCGGCCACATTAAAGCGCCTTGGCGAGTTCGTTGCCGCACGCAGTAGCGAGCGCGGTATTGGGTTGCTGTGCTCCCAACGGTGTCGCCCACCCTGTCTTCTCGATAAAGGTACCGCGGGAGTAAGCTGGTGCGGCCTTAAAGTCAGCCAGTATGTTTACAACGGCCGGATCGTTTTTCGATTTTTCAAGACAGTAAGGCGTTAGAGCGAGTGCTACCCCGTCGGTCATGTTGGATGCAATCAGGCGCTCAGAAGTGCCTTGTGTTACCCACCCACCTACGGAGAACCCGACAGCAATTGCCGCAATGGCACCAACCGATGCGCCGCCGAGTGCGGGCTTTAACCAATCAAACTTGTTCATGATGGTATCCGATCTTCAGTGATCGAACGCACATAATTATGCGTTGGATTTTGATTATAGCACCAATGTAATCAACTTTTGCGAGAATTCTATATAAATTTTAATTTTAAGTTGTCTTGCGGCGCCGAGTTGAATTTTTGTGCTTACATAATTTTTCCGAACCGAGAAAACTCCCACTGCTAGTGCACCACCTTTTCCAAGCGTGGCCTTACTGGTTGCGAGATTTCACGGGCTTTTGCAGAATACAGTGTGCTCGTTATTGGAACATAGCCACCACCCGTTTGTTGTGCTGAAAATGATAAAGACATTGGGCACATGACAGATCTTAAAAAACCATACCATTCGTCGAGACAGTTTGCTGCGGGCGTGAGACTTTGTGATCTCCCGTCGCAAGTTATAGCAGAGGCGTTGAAAGACGGTTTGAGAGTGAGGTTCTCCAACAATAATGCAGACACGTTTTCGCAGCTTTTGGCGCGCCTCGACGCTGCAGAGAAAAAATATCGCGAGTGAGCCGTCGCTTGATTTTCTCGATTCTAAAAATAAAATTTGTTTGCCAATGACATATGACTTCCAGCCTCGCACGTTTTCGCTACGGGGTTCTTTTTACCGCGCCAAGATCACGTTTTAATAAAAAGAAAGTCAAGACCTTGTAAAAATGCTTGGTTAGCGCTAGATGATACGCATCGAATTTGTTATCGAACGACGTGGCTGAAATTTAAAGCCCTTCTTTTTCTCTCAAATCGTAAAACTCGCAGCGAATTAATTTTCGTTATTATTTAACCGTTCGATTTGAAGGATATTCAATATGACCAACGGAACAGTAAAATTCTTTAATGGCACAAAAGGCTTTGGATTTATTCAACCTGATGATGGCTCTCCGGATGTATTCGTTCATGTTTCGGCTGTTGAGCGTGCAGGTTTGCATGCACTCAATGAAGGCCAGAAAGTAAGCTTCGAACTCGTAGCGGATCGCCGCTCGGGCAAGAAGGCTGCCGATAATCTTCAGGCTATTTGATTGGAGCAATGATATTGTCTCGGGTCTTTGACCACGGATGTACTGGCATTGCTCGTTGAGACAATTGGAAGGTCGGGTCTGCCCGACCTTTTTTATTTGGTCCTTTTTTTCTGACCCGAATGCGGATCCAACAGCCGGAGGGACAGTATAAGATGGGCGAGCCTACCAAAGAAACGATCTTCAAGCAGCCTCGCACACGTATGGAAACAAAAAACGCTGTGACCGACAAGACTGCCAAGGGCATTCTGGAAAACGAAAGAGCAGCAGTTAACGCAAAAACCGCCCGGCTCCGAGCTGCACGTTTGGAGCGCGAGCGCACCAAATTTTCAAAAGAGTAGGATAGAAATTGCAGGTACTCGTTAGAGATAACAATGTCGACCAGGCACTCCGTGTACTGAAAAAGAAATTGCAGCGCGAAGGTGTCTTTCGTGAAATCAGAGAACGTCGCGCTTATGAGAAGCCGTCAGAAAAACGCATCCGCGAGAAAGACGAAGCCATCCGTCGCGCTCGCAAAGATGCAAAAAAGAGAGCGCAACGCGAGGGCCTTTTGCCAAAGCCGAAACGAAAGGCCGCGCCGATGCGGCCACGAAATGCGGCGGCCCCAATTCTTAATAGCCACTGAGTTGCTTTGTTGACTCTCAATTAGCGCGCAATATTAACCCCTTATCGGGGTCCAATCTTCACCCCATTGTAGACGATTAGCGCTTGGCCGGCCCGGCGCTGGCCGGGGTTGCAGAGGGTAGGCCAAGCGCGGGTGATGTGTATCTTCGCTATAGCTTTGAGAGCGGTTTTTGAAGCGCCAGGACTCATTTCCGGTTTCCACGATCTCGCAGTGATGGGTCAGGCGGTCGAGAAGTGCTGTTGTCATCTTGGCGTCACTGAACACCGACGGCCATTCACCGAATGCCAGGTTCGTCGACGATGATCGAGGTACGCTCGTAGAGCCTGCTGATGAGGTGGAACAGGAACTGACCTCCGGCCTGCGCGAACGGCAGATAGCCAAGTTCGCCGAAGATGATAAAGTCGAGGCGTGTGAGATAATCGGCTATTCGACCCTGCTTGCCGTTGCGCGTTTCCGTTTCAAGTCGATCGACCAGATCAACGACGTTGAACAAGCGGTCGCGGGCGCTGTTGCGTATGAGTGCCCGAGCAATCGCGATAGCTAGATGGCTCTTGTCCGGTCCCGTGCCGCCGACGAGAGCAACGTTGCGCTGATCGGCAACGAAGGTGCCGGTGGCCAGTTCCCGCACCAGGATTTCATTGACGGGCGTGTCGGCGAAGTCGATGTCTTTTGCCAATGGCAGCTTGGCAATTCTGAGCTGGTAGCGAATGGACCGGGCCTGTTTCTCGTCGATCCAATTGCAGGAGGTCGCCTACGACGCGCGATGGTTCGTGCTGCCTCCTGATGCCATTGCCCATGACCTCGTCGTAGGCGCTGCGTATTCTGTAGAGCTTCAGCGTGCTCATCAATTCTAGAACTTGCGTGCGTTCCATCAACTTATCCTCCTGAGCCTGTCGTAACGGGCGCAGTCGGCGACCGGCTCATTGGCGAAGCGCATTCAGGATTTGCAAGATCGCAACGGGCAGAACCCATGCGCGGAACGGAGCGCCGTTGCGCAGAGAAGTTGCCTGGCGGGTCTCTTCTCAACATAATGGAGCGATTGGCAGCCAGCCATAAACGTCTTCCAACTCTTTCGGCTTCGCGAAATAGGGAAATACACTATCCGAGAACGGAGTTGATGGCTGCTGCAATAGCAGCATCGCTAACGGGCTTGCGCACGATGGTTATGTCACAAAGCTTTTCGGGAATGAGCACCCTGTCGCTATAACCTGTGGTGAACAGAAAAGGAATCTTCAGTCTGAGAAGTAATTCGGCGATATTCTCCGAAGTACGGTCCCCCAGATTAAAATCAAGGATCACTAGATTGGGTTTCGATCTTTCAATAATCTCAAATGCCTCTGGAGCGTTAGAGGCAAGATTAATATCTTCCGCACCAAATCTCCGCAACGTGTTTTCCATATCAAGAGCGATCAGGCTCTGGTCTTCGACAACCAAAATCTTCATTCCGTTCATATGAACTTTCTCAACAACTCCTTTTTGAAGATCTGGCGTAATTAACTCATCGGTCAATTTCGTCACATATAAGGATGGAACAGAAAACTGTGCCCGAAGTCCATCCCGGTGGTATTCGATCTTGGCTTTTCCGCGGAGGTCGTACTCAAAAGAATTTCGAATTAGCTTGCTACCGAATCCGGTCTGTGAGGGCCAAGTAACGGATGGCCCTTCGGTCTCGCTCCAGAAAATCTCGCAGTCGCCGGAGGCTTGCTGTTTCCACCTGATAGTCAGGCGTCCTTGTGGAATTGAAAGCGCGCCATACTTCGCCGCATTTGTTATCATCTCGTGAAAGACCATGGCGATAACGCTGAATGCGCGTTGATCGAGATGAACCGGTGGACCTTCCAGAGTTATGCGACCAGGGGCATCACCATAAAGGTTGACCTCGGTTTTGAGCAAATCTGCTAGCGAACCGCCGTTTTTGCCGTCCAAAGACAGGTCGTGTGCCGATGCGAGCGCACGTAATCGTCCTTCAAGCGTTTGAGCGTAATCAGCAACATTTGTCGCGTTAGCTCCCGTCTGAAGCGCGATTGACTTCACCAGAGAAAGAATATTTTTCACACGATGATTGAGTTCGGCGTTTAACACCTGGCGTCGCTGTTCGGTTTTCGCTCTTTCCTGTTCAGACAACTCATTTTGCCGGAGTATAACGTCACGCAAATAGGTGCCAATCGACTGAGCTACCGAAAGGTCTGTTGCTGTCCAGGGCGTTGAACGCCCGCGAACTTCTTCCCGCCAGGTATCAAAGCTGCCTCTCGGCGTTAATCTGGGGCCGAAAGGCGTTTCAACGGTGGTTTTCACCGGCTCGCCCGCCCACTCGATAGCGTGCGCCTCTTCGTTGCGGAACAAAACAAGATAATCATTGAACGCCATCGAAAGTGGTATTGCCAGCAGGCCTGCAACGCTTCCGGCATAATCGGCCAAGTGGGCCCTGATTTCCTGACTTGCCCAAAGCTCGCGTCGTGATTGACGGCTTGCGGTTTCGAGCACTTGGCGAGTTTGATGTTCGTTGAGTACGTCGCCACTTTGAAGCCATTGCCCATTCATCCATAATGCAGCTCCGTTGCCGCCAACCAATTCGGAAAACCGGCTGAGTTGTGCCCCCAGACTCTCGCGAATTTCGTCACTGATGCTTAATTGGGATACGATCGCGTCGAGCTTTTCTCGTGCGTCCGCGGTGAGTTGCAATGTTTTGCGTCTTTCACAATCGGCAATATGTAACGAAAAATACTGCCCGAACAGTTCAGCGCCTATGCGTAGGGGAAGAGGGGTGACTTTAGGGCTGTCGTGATGACAAGATATCAGGCCCCATAATGCTCCATCAACGACAATCGAAATCGACAACGAAGCGGAGACACCCATATTCTGCAGGTACTGGCAATGGATCGGGGAAACACTACGCAACTGTGCAAAGGACATGTCGACAGCGGGTTCGTCTGCCGCCAGTGAGGGACAAAGTGCGATCGGCTGATAGGACGTGTCGGAAATCATCCTTATTGTATTGATAAGATAAAGACGCCGGGCTTGAACCGGTATATCCGACGCCGGAAAATGTTGTCCCATAAAGCTGCAAAGCATGGGAGACTTTGCCTCTGCGATGACGCGACCGGCTCCATTATGGAGAAATCGATAAACCATCACGCGGTCGTAACCCAGCATTGCTCTTACAAGGCGCACGCCCGTTGCTGCAGCTTTGTCTACCGTTTCCTCGCGACCAATGCGATGAATGACGCTGCGTGTGAGATCAAGCGCCTGACGGGCACTTTGCCCACGATCCGCGCAGGGCTCTATTTCGACGAATGTTCTTCCCTTGTGTGTATGGATCACAGCGTCAAAGAGCAGGGATTTGCCTGGAAAGCGCAGGCCAAGTACGACAGATGACAAGCCCGGCTCTCTCGCTTTTGCGGCTGCATTACGGAAATCATGGGCATTTTTCTCGCCAACAATCAAAGAAATGGCGATGCCAGGGATCAAATCCCCTCTATAGCCCGTTATGCATGGAATATTGGCAGAAGCAAAAAGGAGATTTTGGCCAGACTGATCCATAACCAGCATTGCGCCGTGCGGTTGGATCGAACCTGGAATGTGGATTGGTTCGCGGTCACAATTAGTGAGATTGACAGGTTCGGACACATCCATTGCGGCAGAACTTTCCCGGACTTAACCGTTCGTGAGCGCACCTTTTCCAGGATTGCTAAATTATCTGAGAGCTGAAAACGGCAAGACGTTGTGACCGCTGACAAACGAAAACATCCATTGAGATTGTATTATTAATGATGGAGCACACAAACAAACACGTCTTTTCAATGGGTTACGTTAAGTACGTCTAAAAGTAACATAGACCGAAAGGATCGTCCGTCCACTATTGGACACAACGGTCGCGAAAAGAGGAACTCGACTGTATGAATTTAACATCGACCCACGAGATGTCGGGCAATTTGCTTCTGATGATGCTCAATGAGGAGGACCGACAAAAGCTGCTGCCGCATACGGTCTTCTACGAACTTGAAGCGGAGGCTGTTTTGCAGAAGGCGGGAGATGACGTTGTTCACACATGGTTTCCGTGCGGGGCAGCGCTCGCGAGTTTTCAGCGCTGGGTCGATGAAGACAATAGCGCCGTCGAAATCGCGCTGATAGGAAGGGAAGGGGCTGTGGGGGGGATTGTGTCGAACGGAAGTCTGCCCGCCTATGCCACTGCCATCGTTCGTAACTCGGGAAGTTTTGTCAGGATCAAAACGGCCGCACTCGAACAGTTGAAGCTGGATTCCATTTCGCTTCGGCACTGGTTTTCCCGCTATTCTGATTGCCTGATGGCTCAGGTATTTCAAACGGCTGCGTGTAACGCGACCCATACCATAACCCAGCGAACTGCCAAATGGCTGCTAGCAGCAGCAGAACGAACCGGCACAGATCAATTTGAGATGACGCACGATCAGTTGTCAGAAATGCTGGGAGTTGGCAGGACTTTTGTAACGCGCATTATTGGTCAATTGCGTAACGAGGGCATTATTGCCACCAGACGCGGATTGTTCATCATAAATGATAAAAGCGCTTTGAAGCGCAAATCCTGCAGATGTACGCAGGAAATCGAGGAGCATTACGACGCCGTAATGCACGGAATTTATTCATGACGTTTTCCTCGTTCACTGCTTGAACTGCTCACCATCTAGAAAGCCTATCTGGCAATGTCGGCAAAACGATATTACGTAGTCTTCACGAGCCTAACGAACGATGGAAATTTTTTCTAATGACCCAACACACTGTCCCGCAACGCCGTTGGGATTTGAAAGCCGCTACCGCGCCCCACCACGACCGAATTGACAGACTTGGTTCGTTATATGGCATGTTCGATTCATTGAATGCCTACAGGAAATATCTAAAGGCCACCTGGCACAGCAGATTGATTCTGGAAACATTGCTGGATGAAAGTGAACTGAAAAGAATATTCTCAGATTGGGATAAACATAAAATTCAATCTGACCTTCAACAGGATTACGCGGACCTGTCCGACGGGGAAGAACTGAAGAGACCGGAATTGAAGTTCCCCGTTGGAACGCGTGTTGATTTGCCTGCCGCGATTGGCACGCTATACGTGCTCGAAGGTTCCGCATTGGGGGCGACATTTCTCATCCAAAAGACTCGATTGCTTGGTCTTGGCGACGAGTATGGTGCGCGTCATTTAGCAAAACAGGTCGGAAATTTAGCTGGATGGAAGAAGACCGTTTCTTTGCTGGAATCCGTACCGCTCGACAAACAGGATGAAAAGCGGTGCATCGAGGCGGCGATTTACAGCTTTCGTACGTTTGAGATCAATTACGAGAAAGCATTTGGTGAGCCATAAGATCGCGAGTAAAATAAGAGCTTGTTCAGCTGTTATGAATTCACTTAGCTAATGCATGATTTATTGCTAAAAAGTCAGAGTTCGAGAGTGCTGCTTGCGATGACGCCCTACATTTGAAATCTGGTGTGATCCAGATTAAATCTGTTTGCGTATAATGCTGATGAACACAAAAGTTTCATTCCTCTCGCAACAGTGGCACATGGAAGCTCAGCATAATTTACAGGTTCTGGCTTCGCTACTTCTGAGCGGATGGGGTTTAATACGGATGAATGGACAGACCGCACCTGAAGACCAGCCCTCAATGGAGGAATTGATGCTGGCGGTCAGTTCCCGACGCGATGTGGACGCTTTCGAGGTGATTTTCAAGCATTTCGCACCCCGGGTGAAGGCTTATATGGCCAAACTGTCTGCTGATACGCAAACAGCGGAAGAATTAATGCAAGAGACTATGATTGCGGTCTGGAACAAGGCAGATCAGTTCGATGTTGCCAAAGGAGCCTTGTCCACCTGGATTTTCACCATTGCACGAAACCAACGCATCGATGCAGTGCGACGCGCCCGGCGCCCGGAGTTCGACCCAACCGATCCGGCCTTTGTGCCCGATGAGGAACAGCCCGCTGACCTGAGGATTGCCGAGCGGCAATCCGCCAGCCAGTTGCGCGCTGCAATGGCCGACTTGCCGAAGGAGCAATCCGCCTTGCTTGAACTCGCTTATTTCGAGGAACGCACGCATAGCGCCATCGCAAAGAAGCTGAACCTCCCGCTTGGTACGGTTAAATCCCGCCTGCGGCTGGCATTCAACAAATTGCGCGCAGCGCTCGATAATTCGGGAGCGCATTGATGGATATCAAGCATCATTTGAGCGACGAACTCCTTTCAGGCTATGCTGCGGGCACGTTGGCCGAGGGTTGGAGCATCGCAGTCGCCACGCATCTTGCGCTCTGCCCGGCCTGCCGTTCAAGGTTCAAGCAGTTTGAACAGATTGGCGGTCAGCTTCTTGACGCGGTTGAGCCGCAGAAACTCGAAGCATCCACATGGGATAGTTTCAAAGACAGGTTGCAGAAGACACCGCAATCAAGGGAACCTTCTGCACCGCGCTTCGAGATAAAGCAGCCTGCCGTGATACCGGAACCACTGCGATCCTACGTCGATGGCGATTTGCCGGACCTGAAATGGAAATCTCTTGGCCGGGGTGCCTATCAGGTGCCAATTGAAACTCGAGACAGCGAAACGCAGGTTCGACTTTTGCGAATTCCCGCAGGAAAGCCGGTGCCAGAACATGGGCATGGCGGTCGCGAACTGACATTGGTGTTGAGCGGCAGTTTCCATGATGGAACCGGGCTCTTTGCGCGCGGTGACATTGAGGAAGCGGACGCTGATCTCGTGCATCAGCCGATTGCCTCGTCGGATGGCGACTGCATCTGTCTTGCGGTGACCGACGCACCGCTAAAGTTCCAGAGTTGGCTTATGCGGCTTGTGCAGCCATTGATTGGCATCTAAAGAAAAGGCGGCATGATTGCCGCGTATTTGATTAGTTCAACACGACAATTGCCGTGTTCAAGGCTGTCGCCAGCGATAGCCATATGAGGTAAGGCACGAATAGCAGTGCCGAGATGCGATCCGGTTGCCATGCGCGAATGATAAACAAAAGCACACAAAGCCAGACGCCGATGATTACGACAAGCCCCAGCACGGTCATGTGAGCGCCGAAGAAAATAGGCGTCCAGACGAAGTTCAATACCATCTGACCAAACCACGGTCCGCGCCGCCGCCAACCACGATCGTTTATCCATGTGCGCCAGCCTGCAGTGGCAATGAAGATATAAAGTATCGTCCAGATGGGGCCAAAGGCAGCGTTAGGCGGGGTAAACCAAGGTTTTTGAAGCGCTGCATACCATTCGCCCGGCGGAAAACCCATACCGATTGCCATTCCTACAACAATGATGACCAGGACGAAGGCGGCCAGAAGACCCCATTTTTGCATATTCTTACTCCAATCTAGCCGCTGATCCGCGACGTAACCCAATAGCCAACATAGGCTGACGCGGTAGACAGGACAGTGCCCCAGACCATGTCTGCGATTGTCAGGGTCCATGACCAGTTTTTCAAAGTGGCCTGATTGGTCAGATCATAAGTCGCATAAGCGACAAATCCGAGAAGCGCCCCGTGAACGAGTGTGACTGTACCACTACCGGCCAGAAGTCCGGGCTTGACCGCGAAGAAAACCAGTCCAAACACGAAAATCACATAGAAAACGACAGCTGGTGCGAGACGAAAACCCGGCGCAAGCATGTCACCCATGACAGGGCGGTAAAACACGTTCGCCATATTGGACAACCAAAAGGAGTCGATTGCCAGAAATGCAACCGCTGTGACCACATAGGCTATGAGATAATCTTTCATCGATAGCTCGCTCTCTTACTTGATGCGGGTCCAGCCCACATTGCGACACAGGAGGCCAGCCAGAACGCAGCCATTGGTCGTCATAGTGTCGCCGTCAACTTTCACGCTGATCTTGTAGGTCAGGTTGCGTTGCGGATCGAAAGCCGTACCTGAATATTGCCCGTCCGCAGTTTCGTTGATGCTCATCACCAGCCGGTCGCCGGTTTTCTCTTTTGGTGTTCCGGGCTTGATCCAGGTGTTGGTCGCGCAGATATCCTTGCCGCATCCCGCAACTCTCACCCGCGCGTTGCCATCTCCGCGCGCCCAGTTACCGTTGATCTCAGCCGGCTGCGCCGAGAAGGGAAACAATACCATCATCATGCCGACCGTCAGTATCCATTTCATCGACGCTTCCTTCATTAGTAGGTGTGGAGTCTAAGCGTGTTCAATCGTGTAGAGCCCAACATTGATTGCACCTTCCTCGAACCCACCTTCGCAATAGCAAAGGTAGTATTCCCAAAGTCGCCGGAATTTATCGTCAAATCCAAGCTTCTCGATTTCAGGCCAGTTGGCGATAAAGCGCTGACGCCATTCGGCAAGCGTAAGCGCATAGGAACGGCCGAAATGCTCGGTCTCCTTTAAAACCAGACCGGCCTTTGCAAGGTCGCGTTCAAGCACTTTATCCGACGGCAGAAAGCCTCCCGGAAAGATGAATTTCTGGATGAAATCGGCCTTGCGACGATAGTTTTCGTAGCGTGTTTCTTCTATCGAAATGACTTGCAGGACGGCTCGACCGCCGGGCTTGAGACAACGCTTCAGGGTTGCGAAATATTCAGGCCAATAGGCTTCGCCAACGGCTTCAAACATTTCGATTGATACAATGCGGTCGAACTGGCCCTGAATATCGCGGTAATCTTGCAAGCGAAGGTCAACGGCTTCGCTGAGCCCGACGTTTTCAACTGCGGCTTTTGCCCAGGTGAGCTGCGACGGCGACAGGGTTATTCCTGTCACATGGGCATTACGACAGTTTGCGAGATAGCCAGCTAAGGCACCCCAGCCACAACCGATCTCCAGAATTCTTTCGCCGCCCTCAAGCGCCAGTTTTTCAGAAATATACTGCAACTTCTGCTCCTGGGCACTTTCAAGGCTATGGGTCGTCTCAGTCCAGATCGCTGATGAATAAAGCATCGAGTGGTCGAGCCACCGGGCATAGAAATCATTGCCGAGATCGTAGTGGGCTTCGATGTTGCGCCGGCTGCCGCGACGCGTGTTTGCATTGAGCAGATGGCCGATACGGTTCAGCGCTCGCGTCCAACCAGATCCGCGTAATGTGGATATAAGCGTATCGCGATTGCGCGCCGCAAAACGGATGACCGATGTGAGATGGGGCGATGTCCATTCGCCTTCGATATAGGCTTGGGCAAAGCCGATATCCCCGCCCGTCAGCAGGCGACGCAGGCTGTTCCATTTAACAATTGCAATTTTGGCTTCCGGTCCGGGCAATCGACCGTTAACGGCAATGACCTCACCGTCGGGCAGCGAAAGCACCAATCGCCCATGCTGAACCTGCTTCAGCAGGCGTTTCAACACGATAGCCGAGGGGCTGAAAGCCGGTCGTTCAGTCCGGGTTGATGCCGATAGTTGATGATATTCGTCGAGCTGGCTCATGCGGCCTTGTTCCTCTGCTGGGCGGTCTCGTTACGAACAGATGTAATGGAAATCTCAGGCGCTGCGGGTCGTTTGCGTAAACCGATGCCCTTCAACCATATTTTCAGCGCTTCCCAGTGAATGCCGCCAATCACTTTCAAGGTGAGAAACGGAATCGAAAAAAACGCACGCAACAAGGTGGCGTCGCTTAGCTCAACCCGGCGCGCCAGATGGCGGGCCGTCAAAAGCAGGCCTTCATCATCAAAACTGTTGATGCGGATGGAAAGCTGGTCTGCGGGAGGCGTGACTTCAAACTCATATCGCAGCTTCATATCCATGAAGGGCGAGACGTAAAAAGCCTTGTCGCAGCTTTGTACGATGCGTCCGTTATCGCAGTTCTGGACCGGGATCATATAGCCGTGGCGCTGGCGGAAAGTGTTATCAACCTCCCAGAGGACCGCCACAAGCTCACCGCCACAATTATAGCAGAAGAAAACACTGAGCGGGTTAAAAGCCCAGCCCGCAATACGCGGCATTGTGAGCAGGCGGATCGCACCACCATCAGGTACTATTCCGGCTGCCTCCATGGCGCGTTCCACTTGCTTGCGTAGCGGCTGGGCGGATCCGTCGCCTCTGTCTTTCCTGTAGAAAGAAAACAGATTGAAACGGTCGAGCGAAAACAGCTTCAGTTTGCAATCAAGCGCTTCCAGCTCATCAAGGTCGAGCAGGAGCGAGTAGATTTTATAGGCCAGCTTATGAACCTTCGGTCGTAAACGCGCATGGGTCACATGGCCGGGAAACAGTGCGGACTGGAAGTTCTCGGTCATGCCAGCGCCCTTTCCCAAATAGGGAAACTCTGGCGAACGATGCGCCCGCTTTCGTGCTCGACCTGCCATGGACGGCGCAGGCCGCCCAGATCTTCTGCCACGGCAAGACCTGCCTGAAGGCCGTCCTCATGAAAGCCGGAGCCGAAATGCGCGCCGCAAAACCATGTCCTGCGCTGCCCCTGCAAGGACCAGATTTCTTTCTGCGCACGATCTGTTGCCATGTCGAAAATCGGGTGTTCATAGATAACGCGACGGATCACCAGTTCCTCGCGTGGTGCACGACAAGGATTGAGCGTCACAAAAGTCTCGGGCGCTTGGCCCAGCGGTTGCAGACGGTTCATCCAGTAAGTGATGGATGGCTGCGCCTGGCCAGTTGCTGCATTGGTTAGGTAATTCCAGCTCGACCACGTCGCACGGCGTTTGGGCATCAGCGAAATATCGTTGTGCAGCACCGCTTCATTTCGTGAATATTGAAACGCGCCGAGAATGCGGCTTTCATCCGCGCCCGGATCGGCCAACATCCGCAAAGCCTCATCGGCATGTGTGGCAATCACAACATCGTCGAACACATGGGAAATACCGTTTCCGTCGATCAACTCGACGGAATGTTCGGCGCGTTGCACGGATTTGATCGGCGTTGAGAGCCTGATCCGGTCTGCATAGGGCTTTGTGATCCGCCTTACATATTCCCGACTACCGCCAGTTACCGTACGCCAGATTGGCCTGTCACGAAGAGCTAGAAGGCCGTGATTGCAACAGAAGCGGACGAAGCTTGCAGCCGGATATTGCCCCACTTCCATGGCAGGGGTAGACCAGATCGCTGCCGCCATCGGATAAAGATGATCTTCACGAAAAGCCCGGCCATAACCATTGCGTGCAAGATAATTATCAAGCGAAACATCGCCCATGAACCTCAGGTCTTTGGGCGCATTGCGATAAAATCGTAAGAGATCGCGGATCATCGACCAGAAGCGTGGACTGACCAGATTGGAGAACTGGGCAAAGAGGCCTAGGCCGGTACCGCCGGAATATTCGTAAGCGCCATTTCCGATTGAAACAGCAAACGACATGTTCGACGCGGCTGTTGGAACGTCAAGCGCGCGAAACAGGGCAGTCAGATTGGGATAGGTCACTTCATTATAGACAATGAACCCGGTATCGACGGCCACAGGACCATGACTGCTCTCAAATTCGACGGTGTTGCTATGACCGCCAATACGGTCCGATGATTCAAACAAAGTCACATCATGCCGTTGCGACAGTAGCCATGCAGCAGATAATCCAGAAATCCCGCTGCCGATGATCGCGACGCTGAGACGTTTGGAGCTACCCGGACGGTTCGTGATATCCATAGTCCCTCTCTTCACCGCGCGTTGAGCTGCGTATGTGCTACATTTTCGTCGTTTTACGTTTTGAGAAGAAGTTTGGTTCAATCCGCGACGAAACTTTTTTATTTTTTTGAGCCGCTTAAGAAACCAAGCAGACAAACAGAACGTATTGCATGAGGAAAAGCGAACTCCCAATAAAGGTCCGCCATGCAACCCGGTCTGCTCTTAGTTGTTGCCATCAGCCTGTCTGCCATCATGGCATTTGCCTGGGCGCTTGAACGAAAGACCGGCAAAAGCGGCTGGATCGACGCTATCTGGTCGTTTTCAGTGGGGGTGGGCTCAGTCATAGCCATTATTCTTGCAGATGCGACATGGCAACGGCGCTTAGCTATAATGATCCTCATTCTGGTGTGGTCGCTGCGTCTTGGCTTTCATATCGCCAAGCGTAGCATGCGCCATGGCGAAGACCCGCGTTATGCAAAGCTGCTAAAAGAATGGGGCGAAAACGCTTCCGTTCGCTTATATTGGTTTTTGCAGATACAGGCTCTCGCAGCCTTCATTTTGGTTCTGGCTGTCTATCTCGCTGTGGTTGGTCGCCCCGGTTTTCCATATGTCTGGGATATGGTCGGGGTTGCAATCATCGCCATAGCGTTGATTGGTGAAGCGCTGTCTGATGCGCAGCTTGCGCAGTTTCGCATGACTCCAGAAGCCAAAACAGAAATTTGCGAAACCGGTCTTTGGGCTTATTCCAGACATCCCAACTATTTCTTTGAATGGCTGTTCTGGTGCGCGTGGCCGTTGATGGCAATTACCGGATCGCCATGGAGTTGCCTGTCGCTTCTTGCTCCGATCCAGATGTATTGGCTGCTGGTGCATGTCTCCGGCATCCCTGCGCTTGAAGAACATATGCTGAAATCGCGGGGTGAAAAATTCCGTGCTCTGCAAGGCCAGGTCAACGCGTTTTTCCCTGGTCCCCGAAAAACCCCGGGAAGATTACAGCGTTCGTCATGAATATGGTGAGATTTTTGCGTCTGAAAACATGTCCTGCAACCGTTTAATGAAGGATCAATGAATGAATGCCAAAGCGCTTGTATGGTTGCGCAACGATCTGCGCCTTGCTGACAATCCTGCCCTTCATGCCGCATTCAAGCTGGGTGGCGCGATCACGGTCCTTTTTGTGCATGAGTCCAATCCGCAATTGCGTGTCCCGGGCGCTGCCGTCCGTTGGTGGCTGGAACAGAGCCTGGACTTGCTGGCAAAAAGTCTCAATGAACGAAATATAGAGTTGATTGTTGCCGACGGCGAAGCGCTCAATATCATCGAACAATTAATTGAGGAAAACAGCTTTGATACCGTTTTCTGGAACCGTCGTTATGCTCCTCAAGAGCGAGAAGTCGATGCAATCATCAAATCCAGCTTTAAGGACAAAGGACTGCGCGTGGAGTCTTTTGCAGGCAATCTGCTGGTGGAACCCTGGGAGATCAAATCAGGCAACGGCGGATCTTATCAAGTTTTTACACCATATGCCAAATCACTGCGCCAGCATGGTGTGAGCAGACCACTACCCTCGCCAGACCGAAGAGTCGAGACGACGACCGTCAAACACAAGCCCAAGCAGAAAAACTACAAAGAGGCTGTCTGGTCCAGAAAGATGAGCGGTCTTTGGAAGATCGGCGAAACGGCTGCCATTGACCAACTTTATCATTTCTTTGATACAACTATTCGCGATTATGCCGGAGATCGTGATCGTCCGGACGTTGAAGGTACATCAAAACTATCGCCCCATCTCCGTTTTGGCGAAATCAGTCCACGACAAGCATGGCATGCTACACTGTCACTCATGCATCATGATCAAAGCACTCACGCTGGCGGTGAAAAATTTCTTTCTGAGCTGATCTGGCGCGATTTCCATTATCATCAGCTCTATTATCGTCCTGATATTGCCGAAAACGACATGCGCGACACATTGGCTGATATCCGCTGGCTCAACAATCCGGAGGCGATTGATGCCTGGAAGACAGGCAAGACCGGTATCCCACTGATTGACGCTGGTATGCGTCAGCTCTGGGCGACAGGCTGGATGCACAACCGTGTAAGAATGCTGGTGGCATCGGTTTTAAGCAAGAATATGCAGATCGACTGGCGTGAGGGCGAGAAATGGTTCTGGGATACGTTGGTGGACGCGGATATAGCCAGCAACCCGGGGAGTTGGCAGTGGGTCGCTGGCTGTGGTATGGATGCGGCACCTTACTTCCGTGTGTTCAATCCGGTTTTGCAGGGCGACAAATTTGACATGTATGGCGTCTACGTACGCAAATGGGTTCCAGAGATCGCCGCAATCCCGGATCGCTGGATCCACAAGCCATTTGCGGCGCCAGAGCAGATTTTGCGAGAAGCTGGGGTTGTTTTGGGGCAAACCTACCCGCTTCCCGTATTTACGGCACCCAAAGCTAACTAGCGCATTAACCCCTGCGCGAGCTTGACTATATATTGAACTGGATAACCAGTTCTTGCGTTGTTGCTGAAGGCCGCCGCGGCTACGAAGAGCCTTGCCTCGCTGTCAGAACATGATTCGATCGTTTATGCGATCATAAGACCTATCGGCTCTGCTTATCTCGGCTGGCTTGGGCTGGTCATCTTCTTTGAGTAGAACAAGACGAACGATCATTGCGGCAACCCGCAATCAAAGACGTTTCGAGATAGCACTATTGTTGAGGTTCTCAATCCCAGGATTGATCTATCTTTTTGTGACCTTTCTGCCCCAATTTGTACAACCGACTGCCAAAGCCCCGCTTTTGGCTCCAGTTTAGTTTTGGGTGTTGTGGTGAGACTTGCGGCACTATTATGATTAGATTGGGTGCGGCACTTGTGAGTCGTCACTATGAACGAAAGCAGTTCGCCGGTGCCAAGCGGGAAATTTCCTGACTGGTTATCAATGTTGTCACTCAGTTGAATAACTGAACCGTAGAGTTCAAAACCCGTGAAATGCCATATCGAGCGCGGATACGATATCGTCATGTGAAGCAGAAAGGTTTGTGACTCGTTCCTTTAATACCGACACCGGAATTGCCGACATAAACTGTGTAACCAAAACATGTTCCTCGCCTTCAATTTCGAAGCTCGGATTGAGCCGCTTCGCCGGGATGGGGGCCAGCGCTTTAATAATTAGAGGGATGACGATACGTGTTTTCAGCTCATCCAGTAGATCAGCCTGTACATCGAGCACATAGCCGCCACTCGGATTGGAGTAAACGTCATATCTCGCCATTAGAATTGACGATAACGTTCAAGAGGTAAGCCGTTTGCTTCGACGTAAGCATTAGAACTTTGTATCGCTGGACGATTATCGTCTTTCCAAAGTGCTGACTTGGCAGCAGCTATCGCCTGCGCAATTCCAATCTCGGCTGCACGCGAAATATTTATTTTATGTTGGCGCGCTTCAGAAAGAAGCTCATTATCGATTGAAAGATTGGTCGCGCGTTTGAATGTCCGGGCAGACTCCGGTCGTGGCATAACACATGCTCCTCTGGTTGATTATTATATGCGCATATTTATGTGCATTCAACTGGAATCTGTATGTAACTCAGCGCTTCTTTATTGGAACGCGATCCGGGCAGGAGCGAGATACGCGAAACTCTGACTGGCAATCAGCGCATCTACCAATGGCAGGGGGCAGCGGTTCATACCCTTTCAAAGCGTACCAGCCTTTTCGCCGATGGAGGGGGACCACTACCAAGAATTTTGACTGGCAATCTGGAATTGGAGCTAAGTCCTTTACAAGGAACTGGTCGAGCTTGTTAATGACTCTTGCTCTAAATCAGAATGGTGCCAACCAATTTACCCCGTGTACCTATGCTGCTTTAAGTTCGGTTAGTGGGAAAGAATCGTTGGCACTGCTGAATGAGCAATGCATGAGGGCTCAGTGTGCTCGACGCTGCGGTGCGAAGATCACCGGTATCCGAATAGGAAAAGATTGGAAATCAGGCGCCCGCCGTGACCAGGATCGCCAGCGGCGGGACGATGTACTGGTCGCCAGTGCAGACCCTGTTATCCACGGCAGAGCTTTACGACGAAGTTAACGTTACGGAGCCAAGCCCGTTCCGTTTACCGGAACGGGCCTTCGACAAGAGCTTACTTCTCAATGGTGCGATTCCAGCGGCTGTTGAGCTGCTGGCGGCCTTCATTGACAGCATCCCAATCAAGCGTGTTCGCGGTTTGCATATAACCGCGGAACGCATCGAGCTTGGCCTGTGCTTCCGGCGTACCGGCCTTGGCCTTCTCGTTCGACGGAATGACATTGCCATGGTCGAGCGCCTTGCTCTGCGCATCCGCTGACAGCAGATAATGCGCCAGCTTCTGGCTCAGTTCCGGCTCGCCGTTGCCTGCCAGCACGCATTCGGTCACGGCGAGAACGACCGAACCTTCCTTCGGCTGTGCATATTCAACGGGAATGCCCTTGTCCTTCAGGTTGTTCACGCCAGTTGGCGTCAACGGGAAGAGTGCGGCTTCGCCGGTCTGGACCATTTCCGAAATCTTGGCCGAAGACGGGATATATTCCAGAACATTTTTGCCGATCATGTCGGGGAACTTCTCGAAGCCCGGCTCGAGGTGCTTATCGTCGCCGCCCTGAATGCGGTTGAACATCAGGAATGCGTGTAGTCCGAATGTCGAAGCCGAAGCCGACTGGAACACGACGGCATTGGCGTATTTTTCGTCAGCGAAGTCCATCCACGAGGTCGGTGCAGCCCAACCCTTTTCGTCGAAGAGCTTCTTGTTATAGGCAATGCCGGTCATGCCCATATCAACGCCGATAGCCATATCATCCTTTATGCGGGCGGCGGGCTGGATATCGCCCAGAACCGGATCGTCGGAGATTTTCTGGCACAGGCCGCCATTGATGGCGCGAACCATCACGCCATCATCGAGCAGCATGACATGCATCTGCGGATTGTCTTTCTGGGCGGTGGCCTTGGCGAGAATGTCTGCCGACGTGCCCGGCACGACCACGACTTTCACGTCATTGGCTTTTTCGAATTCCGGCAGGACGTGCTCGGTATAAGCCTTTTCCATGTTGCCGCCGTTCATGCCGATATAGAGCGTCTTCGTTTCTGCCGATGCGGCGGAAGCGAAAGCGACCGACAGGCCAAGCGCGGCTGCAACGGTTTTCGTAATCCGGTTGGTGTTCATGCTACTCCCCTTTGTGGTTTGAGGTTGAATTGTTTTCGGGCGCAAAACGGTCGATGGCGAAAGCGCCGATCGGCGTTTTCGTTTCTCCGTTCACGGCGAAATCGGCCAGCACGGCTCCGACCCCCGGCCCGGTTTGAAAACCGGCGCCGCAGAAACCGAAGGCGTGATAGAGATTTTTGATCCGGCTGCTTGGCCCGATCACCGGATTTCCATCCGGCATTTCGGCCTCGGTGCCAGACCAGAAGCGGATAACCTGGGCATTTTTCAGGTGTGGAAAGAGCTCAATGGCGCGCAACATCACCGATGACGCTGCATTGACCGACGGACGCGAAAAATCGGGGTTCTCAAGCGCTGTGCCGCGCCCGCCGCCCATCACATAATTTCCACGTGTCACCTGACGGCCATAAAAGCCGCCGCCTTCTTCGCCAAGGCTCATCGGCAATCGAAGCGGCATCGGCTCGGTCACGACCATGGATGGATAAACGCGCTTCAACGGAACAGGCTCACCGAACGAAGCCGCAAAACGGTCAGACCATGCACCGGCGCAGTTGAAGAGCAGACGCGACCGGATTTCGATCCGTTCACCCGCAAGATCGGTTCCCGCCAGAATGGCAAAGCCGTCGCCGGTCGCCTGCACGTCATGCACTGGCGTATTTTCCAGCACCGTCGCGCCTGCCGCCTTGGCAGCGCGTGCAAAAGCAGGCGACACAAGACGCGGATTGGCGTGACCATCATCGGCGCAAAGCGAAGCGCCGGCCACATTGCCAGGGAGCCATGGAAACCGGTCCTTGACCGCATTGCCGCCGATCAGTTCCACCGCAAGGCCTAATGGTCGAACAGTCGCCGCATAGGCTTCCAGACTTGCGAAATGTTCCTCGGTGCGCGCCAGTTTCAAATGGCCGCTGCGGATATATTCACCGTCGATGCCAATCAGCTCCGGCAGCCGCGCCCATATTTCATGCGCGCGCTGCGATAGGGCGATTTGCTCGAGCGCACGGCCCTGCCTGCGTACACCGCCATAGTTGACGCCGCTTGCCTGCGCACCGCAAAAGCCCTTGTCGAGCAGGATAACCGACAGACCAGCCTGACGCATGAAAAGCGCTGCGGAACCGCCGACAATGCCGCCGCCAATAACGACCGCATCGGCCTGAAGACGCCGGCTCATGACGCAACGTCCTCTCTGGCCGCAGCGCCAAAACCGAGCGGGATCGGCTTGACCGGTGCCTGGGCGCGGATGCGTCCGCCATCAGCGGGTGACTTGTCGCGCATGGAAGCCAGAAGTTCCGCTGCGGCTGCCGAACACATACGGCCCTGACAGCGCCCCATGCCAACCCGGCTCAAGGCCTTGAGGCGATTGATTTCCTGTGTGTTGCCTGCGCCGATCACATCCCGCGCTTCGGCAAGGCTGATCTCTTCGCAACGGCAAAGCGTGACATCGCCTGCCACCGTCTGAAACCAGTCGAGCGGAAACGGAAATGCCTTTTCGACAATCAGGCGTTCGCGATAAATGCCATCGCGTTTGCGAATGAGACGCTGTTCGGTCCCGTTATCGAATGGCAATCCAAGATCGCGAAGAAGCGCGATAGCGGCCAGCTGACCGCGAATTTCGGCAGCATCGGCACCGGCGATACCAGCACCATCACCGGCGACATAGACGCCGATGCGGCTGGTGCGGCCAAGCTTGTCCGTCATCGGCAACCAGGCGCGGTCGCGGTCCTCGAAGCGGAAATCGCAACCGGCAAGATCTGCAAGCTGCGTTTCCGGGCGGAGCGCAAAACCATAGGCCAGCGCATCGCAGGCCACTTCGTGTTCGCTCTTGCCCGTGCGATAACGCAAACCTTCGACATGGTCGTCGCCCAGCACGCAATCGGGCCGAACATCATAGTGGATCGGAACGCCCGCCAGTTTCAGGCGCAGGCCGTAATAGGCCCCAAGCGCCACAATGCGGGGCGCGTACAGCGCCAGATGCGCGAGATGAAACTTGGCAGCAAAACGCGCCGTATCCAGAACAGCCGCCACCTTGGCGCCTGCATGGTGATATTGCCAAGCCACCAAATAAAGCAGTGGGCCGGAACCCATGAACACGACGCGTTCGCCAACGGTGCAGCCTTGCGCCTTGAGCGCAGTTTGCGATGCGCCAAGCGTATAGACGCCGGGCTTCGTCCAGCCCTTGAAGGGAAGCACACGATCCGTTGCGCCGGTTGCAAGAATGAGATGGCTATAGGGCAGCTGACCATGCACGCCATCCGTCAGGAGATCGAGATGATCGCCATCGTTGCGCGAAATATTCCAGACCAGCGTTTCCGGGTGATAATCGATAGAACCGCGCAACGTGTCGAATGTCGTGTGCAGCGCTTCGGCCTTGGGAGCCTCGGAACCATAACGGCTGCGATAACTGCGCCCGTCATCAATCGGCGGGCGGCGATAAATCTGCCCGCCGGAGCGCATGCCTTCGTCCAGCACGACAGGCCGAAGACCAGCCTGGACGAGAGTTTCGGCGGCGCGAATGCCCGCAGGCCCTGCGCCGACAATGACGGGTGCCAAAAGAGGGGACGCAACAGCGCTCATGTCGAAGGCTCCGTCACAAACGCCATGCCTTCTTCCAGTAGTGTTGTGCAGGCGCGTAGCCGCCGCCCTTCCGCCGTCATGACATGGCAATCCTGACAAGCGCCGATCAGGCAGAAGCCTGCGCGCGGTTCGCCGGTGAATTCGGTATGACGCAGCTTTCCCTGCACCGACAGAATGGCGGTCAACACGGTGTCGCCACGGCGTCCCTCGCAAGGCACGCCGTCAAGCGAGAAGCTGAGCGGCTGTTCGGCCAGCCGATACCGTCTGCGGAACTGGGCCGCCGAAGGTGAAACCGGGATCGTCATGATCGGATCAGCCCTTGCCTACCAGAAGACGGTCGAGGCCGAACATGCGGTCAATGATGATCATGGTGACGGTCGCGACGAGGATCATCAAGGCGGAGACCGCAGCCATCATCGGATCGATGGATTCGCTTGCATACATATACATGCGGACCGGCAGCGTGACCGTCGAAGGCGACGTGACGAAGATCGACATGGTCAGCTCATCAAAGGAGTTGATGAAGGCAAGCAGCCAGCCGCCCGACAGACCCGGCAGCAAAAGCGGCAAGGTGATGCGGCGGAACACTGTCCATTCTCCGGCACCCAACGTCCGCGCGGCATTTTCCGCATTGCGGTCCATGCTGCCGAGCGAAGCGAGAATGAGGCGCAGCGCATAAGGCGTGATCACGATGGAATGCGCGGCAACCAGCCAGACGAATGAACCCGTGAAGCCCATCAGGGAGAACAGGCGCAGGAATGCGACGCCCAGCACCAGATGCGGAATGATCAGCGGCGACAGAAACAGCGCATTGAGCGCATCGCGGCCACGGAAATTATATTGCGCAATGGCAAGCCCGGACGGCACCGCCAGCAATGTGGAGATCGTGGCCGAGAAGAAGGCGAGCTTCACGCTGTTATAGAACGACGTCATAAAGTCGTTATGCTCGAACACAGCCTTGAACCAGCGAAGCGAAAGGCCGTTCCACGGCATGGTCAGCGTGTTTTCCGGGGTGAAAGCCACCAGACACACCACCAGCATCGGCGCCAGCATGAAGATGACGACCAGCGTGTGGAAGAAAAGGGCAAAAGGACCGTTCTTGACCATGGTGCTTACCCCAGTTTCTTCTTGGCCTGCCCTTCGAGCAGGCGATTATAGGCGATCATGATGATGAGATTGGCCACCAGAACGATGATGGCGATGGCTGCACCCAGCGGCCAGTTCAACTCGATCAGGAATTCGTCATAGACATCGGTTGCCGCCATCTTGAGACGGCGTCCGCCAAGCAGGCCCGGAATGGCAAACGAACTTGCCGACAGGGCGAAGACGATGAGGCTGCCCGAAAGAATGCCCAGCACTGCCTGCGGAAATACCACGCGGCGCAATGCTGTCAGGCGCGATGCGCCAAGCGTAAGCGCGGCCGCTTCCACCGACGGATCGAGCTTTTGCAGCACGGTCCAGACCGGGATCACCATGAAGGGCAGCATGATATGCACCAGACCGATCACAATGGCGGTCTCGCTATAAAGGATCTGTGTCGTCGGCAGGCCGACCAGTTGCAGCAGGCTGTTCACCAGACCATTGCGTCCGAGAAGCATGCTCCAGCCGAAGGTGCGCACCACGACCGAAACCAGAAGCGGTCCGATGATCACCAGCAGAAAGATCGAGCGCCACGGCTTGCGCATATTCGAAAGAATATAGGCTTCCGGCACGCCAATCAGCACCGTGATGACGGTTGTTATGAGCGCCAGCTTGAGCGTCCGCCAGAAGATCGACAGGTAATAGGGGTCTTTGAGAACCTGCACGTAATTGGCGAGCGAATAGACGTTCTCGATGCCCTTGTCATAGCTGTAGCTATTGAACGACAGCAGGATCGTTAGCCCCAGCGGCAAAAGCACCAGCGCGAAGAAAAGTAGCGTCGACGGCCCGGCCAGGAAAAGCGGCATCAGATTGCGCGGTTCCTTCGGGGCTGCGGAAATATCCTGGGAAGTCACCGAAGCCATGCTCAGTTCACCCCTGCGGTGAGGATACGGCAGTCTTCATGGTTCCAGTTGAGGCCGACCTGCGTGCCTTCGGCTGGCGGCGGATTACCGAGATTGGGCAGTGCCACCGAAAGTGGGCCTGCTGCCGTATTGACCCCGAGCAACCACTGGCTACCCATAAAATAGCGCGTTGCGACCTCACCGGCGATATGACCCTCGCCGTCATTCACCAACTGCACTTTTTCCGGGCGGATAAACACTGAGACATCGCCGGAAAGCTTGGTTTCACCTGCCGGGAAGCGGATCGCCGTGCCCGCAAGCGCGATCATCTCGCCTTCGGCGCGCGCCTTGAGGAAGTTGGACTTGCCGACAAAATTGGAAATGAAATGGTTGTGCGGATGCTCGTAGAGCTTGTACGGCGCATCGACCTGCGTGATGAGACCCTTTTCCATGACGACGATTCGGTCGCTGATCGACAGCGCTTCGGCCTGATCGTGGGTCACCATGATGGTGGTGATGCCGACGGTGCGCTGAATGCGGCGCAGTTCGAACTGCATTTCCTCGCGCAGCTGCGCATCGAGATTGGAGAGCGGCTCGTCCAAAAGCAGCACTGGCGGATTGATGACCAGCGCGCGGGCAATCGCAACACGCTGGCGCTGACCGCCCGACATCTCACGCGGATAGCGATCCGCCAGAGCGCCAAGATGCACAAGTTCCAGCACCTCGCGCACACGCTTTTCGCGCTCGGCCTTGGCCACATTGCGCATTTCAAGGCCGAAACTGACATTCTGTGCCACCGTCATATGCGGAAACAGCGCATAGCTCTGGAAGACGACACCAAGTTCGCGCTTGGCCGGGGCCAGACGGGTAATATCGCGACCATCAAGCGTGATCGAACCGGCGGTCGGGGGCACCAGTCCGGCGATCATCTGCAAGGTGGTGGTCTTGCCGCACCCGGAAGGGCCGAGCAGCGAAATGAACTCCCCCTTTTCAATCGTCAGATTGAATTTATCGACAGCCGCGAACTTGCCGTAGTGGCGGGAAATTCCAGAAAGGGTCAAAAAGCTCATTGCGTCTCCCTCTCGGCCTGACTTCCGCAGAAATGTGCGGGGGAGCGGAAGCGCCGTGATGTTATCTCACGTCGCCTCTTTACAGGGCTGGCTGGCGGGGCGGTCATTCATGCTCGGTTGCGCAGCAACACTTTAGTGGCCAGCCGCTTTCGCGGCCGCATCGTTCCCTGAACAACGCCTGAAGCAAAACCGCCGATCCGTTTGCAGCACTTTTCGGTGCCTCGCCGGACCTTCCCATTTGGCGACGCTTTCAGATGGCAGAAAAAATTCTGCGATTACAAATTATAATTTTCAAATCCGGAAGAAATTATATACATCTTTTAAAATACAGAATTTGGAAGCAGTTTTATGGATGATATATCAGAGAATTCGAAATCTGGCGCCGCTCTCAACTCAAGTCTGGTGAAGGCAATCCATATTTTGAAAGGTCTGGCCGCCAGCGCCGAGGACGGCGTGCGGCTGATCGATCTGGCCCGTGATCTCGAATTGAGCCAGCCATCCACCCATCGTCTGCTGAAGACATTGATTGCCGAAAACCTTGTCGAGCAGATCGCCGACAAGAAGGCCTATCGCCTGTCGCTGGAGTTTTTCGCCATGGCAGCGCAGGCCCGGCAACGCGACGGGATACTCAATATTGCGCGCCCGGCGCTTCTACGGCTGTCGACCACGTTCAACGATACGGTTTTCCTGCTGGTGCGCAGCAATTTCGATGCTGTGTGTCTTGATCGTGTCGAAGGGCCGTTTCCGATCCGCTCCTATACCGGCGATATTGGCGGCAAGGTTCCGCTTGGTATCGGTCAGGGCAGTCTCGCCATTCTCGCTTTCCTGCCGGAAGAGGAGCGGGAAGCGATCATCCGTTTCAACATGCCCCGCATTCTGGATAAGTCCACCATCGACGAAGTTGATCTGCGTATTTTGATTGATGACGTGCGAAAGACAGGCGCTGCAACCTTCAACTTTAATATGATCGACGGCATGGCTGGTGTCGGCGTGCCCATTCTCGACCATAGCGGCGAAGCCGTGGCGGCCTTCAGCGTCGGCACGCTGGCCTCACGCCTGACCGAACAGCGGCTGCAAACTGTCGTTGAACTGCTGCGCCGGGAAGCGGCGATCATTTCCCACAAGATCAGCCCGTTCGATCCGAGCCTGCGTCAGCCCAATCAGGCGCTGGCCCACCGGCGATAAAACGTCGCGATAGCAAGCTGGGCAGAAATTCCAGCCCGCTGCGGTCCGCTATAACCTGTGTAGACGCATTCAACAGATGGCGTGATGCCGGGCACTGGGCGCGCATTCTCAACGCGATATCAGAAGCTTACGACGGCGATCTTCAGTTGCTCGACTCCTCGTCAATCCGCGTTCATCAACATGGGGCCAACGGTCAAAAAAGATCCGGCGGAGGAGGACCTTTCGAGCATCGAGCAAAAACTTGGAGCAGAGGCGTTTGGCGAGCTTTGTGGTGTAGCACCACGGTTTCAGACCTGGCTTGCGCGAAGCGTCGGAAAAGCGGCCCATGTCTGACAACATCCTCCAACTGTTAAAGGATGGACCGCATTACGCCTCAGACTACGATAGAAACCTAACCGATCGGGCGACCCTTCTCTTGGGTCGCCGATGAAAGAATGGAATCGACGCGATCCGACCTAAAAGACCAATGGACCAGATTGTCAGAAGCTAGCTGGGTTGCATGAGACAGGAATGGTTTCATACAAAGTGTTTGTCCATTCGCGCGCGTATGGAACGCGGAACATCACTTCCACATGCTTCGCATCCGTGCGCCGACATCAATGCGGACATTGCGCGCGCTGGCTTCGCTGGCGGTTGCTGCTACTTTTGGCCAGTTCGCCGTCTCAAATAAATGAAGGAGTGTGGCGGGGATGAATCGCGTTCGCGAAGCATATACATGCCGGTCGCCCTTCGCATTTTGCCCATAGGTAAAAAAACGTTGCGGTGTAATGAGAGCAAGATTGTCGCGGGCCCGTGTCATGCCGACATAAAGCAGGCGGCGTTCCTCTTCCAGCTCGGCCGTCGTTCCCGCCC